>JAISZF010000097.1 GCA_031269415.1 Clostridiales bacterium | reverse complement strand
GGCGTTAAACAGGTGACGAAGCGGCGCGTGGCGGTATCCACAGGTGAAGTAATTGATTAAGGAGGTACGGCTTTGAACCGGTTAAGGGAGAAATACGAAACCGAGTTTGTGGACGCGTTAACGAAGAAATTCTCATATAAGAACAGGCTTCAGGCCCCCAAGATCGAGAAGGTCGTTGTTAATATGGGTCTTGGCGAAGCCAAAGACAACGCCAAGGTCATTGAAAGCGCGACGGGGGATCTGATGGTTATTACCGGTCAGAAACCCATAGTGACCAAGGCCAAGAAATCCGTCGCCGCGTTTAAGATCCGTACCGGCATGCCCATCGGCTGCAAGGTGACACTGCGCGGCAACCGTATGTACAGCTTTGTCGACCGGCTGATAAACATAGCCCTGCCCCGCGTTCGCGACTTCCGCGGTGTCAGCGCCGAGGCTTTCGACGGTCGCGGCAATTATACCATAGGCATACGCGAGCAGTTGATATTCCCCGAGATTCAATTTGATAAGATAGACAAGATCCGCGGTATGGAAATAGTGTTTGTCACCACGGCTAAAACGGACGAGGAAGCCAAGGAACTGCTTTCTTTATACGGCATGCCCTTTGCCAGGCAGCAATAAGGAGGATAGACAATGGCGAAAAAATCTATGATTCTAAAGCAGCGGCGCAAACCGAAATTCTCCACCCGCGCTTACAGCCGCTGTAAGATCTGCGGCCGCCCGCACGGGACGCTGCGCAAGTTTGGCATTTGCCGTATTTGCTTCCGCGAACTGGCTTATAAGGGTCAGATCCCGGGCGTGAGGAAAGCGAGCTGGTAGACGGTAGTCTGAAAGGAGGAAGTTTTTAATGTCAATGTCAGATCCCATTGCGGATATGCTTACCAGAATCAGAAACGCCAATACGGCCAAGCATTCTACCGTGGATGTGCCCTCATCGCGGATCAAACTGGCCATAGCCGATATACTGGCCGCCGAGGGCTATATCAAGGGTTATGATGTATTGGAGGAAGGCGTCAAGAAGACCATGCGCATTACACTGAAATTCGGGAAAGACAAGAACGAAAAGGTAATAGCGGGCTTGAAACGCATCTCCAAGCCGGGGCTGCGCGTCTACGCCAGCGCCGCGGATATGCCCAAGGTCCTCGGAGGGCTGGGCACGGCAATAGTATCCACCAACAAAGGCATTATAACGGATAAGGAAGCCCGTAAACTGGGCGTGGGCGGAGAGGTTCTGGCTTTTATCTGGTAAACCAACAAAAAACAGGAGGTATGTCGCCATGTCACGAATCGGCAAGCTTCCGATTGGCATTCCCGCGGGCGTATCCGTAACCATAGAGGAAGGCAACACGGTTACCGTTAAAGGCCCGAAGGGTACTCTCAGCCGGAAACTCTCTGATAGTATGAATATAGCGGAAAAAGAGGGGCAAATCGTTGTGGAGCGCCCCAATGACCTGAAGCGTTTTAAGTCGCTGCACGGTCTGACCCGGACGCTTATCAACAATATGGTGGTGGGCGTCACAACCGGCTATTCCAAGACGCTGGAGATCAACGGCGTCGGTTACAGGGCCGCCAAGGCCGGTAATAAACTGACTCTGTCGCTGGGGTATTCCCATCCGGTGGAGATGATTGACCCGGACGGCGTAAGCACGGCTGTGGAAGGCAACAACAAGATTACGGTCACGGGGATTGATAAAGAGAAGGTCGGCCAGCACGCGGCCAATATACGCGAGAAACGCGCGCCCGAACCTTACAAGGGCAAGGGTATCAAGTACAGCACTGAGAGGATTCGCCGCAAGGAAGGCAAATCCGGCAAGAAATAAACCAGAAAGGAGTCAGCCCATGATTCATAAACCGTCCCGCGGCAAAGCCAGGGAAAAACGCCATTACCGTCTGCGCCGGCATCTGTCAGGCACGCCGGATAGGCCCAGGCTGGCCGTATTCCGATCCAACAAGCACATGTACGCGCAGATAATAGATGATGTCGCCGGGCACACGTTAGCCGCGGCGTCCACAACGGAGAAGCCTATCGCCGCCGGTCTGGAGAAGACCTCCAATAAGGAAGCCGCCCGCGCGGTCGGCGAGGCCATCGCCAAAAGGGCTGTCGAGAAGGGAATAAACGCTGTCGTGTTTGACAGGGCCGGGTATATCTACCACGGCAAGGTTCAGGCGCTGGCCGAGGCGGCCAGAGAAGCGGGGCTTCAGTTCTGATTTCAGTTAAGACAGGAGGATATCTTTTGAAAAAAATAGATCCCAGTACTTTGGATCTTAAAGACAGGGTTGTAACCATCAATCGTGTCACCAAGGTTGTGAAGGGCGGACGTACTTTCCGATTTGCCGCGCTGGTAGTGGTAGGCGACCAGAACGGGCATGTCGGCGTCGGGCTGGGCAAGGCGGCCGAAATCCCGGAAGCCATACGCAAAGGCAAAGAGGACGCCAAGAAGAACCTGGTTTTTATCGAACGCACCGAGTCAAACAGCATATATCATGAGATACAAGGCCATTTCGGAAGCGCCAGCGTCTTGCTGAAACCGGCGCCCGAAGGCACCGGGGTTATCGCGGGCGGTTCCGTGCGCGCGGTGATGGAATTGGCGGGTGTTCAGAATATCGTTACTAAATCCATCGGTTCGAATAATAAGCGTAATGTGGTAAACGCGGCTATCGAGGGGATTCTGCGGCTCAAAACGCCCGCTCAGGTAGCAAGGCTGCGCGGTAAGACCGTTGAGGAAATTTTAGCGTAACCCATTTTTAGCGTACATGAAAGGAGCTTGTTATGGCTGGTGAACTCAAGGTTACCCTGCTTCGCTCCACCATCGGCTCGAAACCTAAACAAAGGAAGACAATCGAGGCGCTGGGGCTGGGGAAGATTAATTCGGTGAAATTGCATAAAGACAACGGGGCCATACGAGGTATGCTCCGCAAAGTCTCCCATATGGTCAAAGTGGAGGAAATCTGACAAAAGGAGGTGCGTTCTATGAAGTTAGGCGAGCTTAAACCGGCCGAGGGGGCTGTAACCAAGACCTTTCGAAAGGGCCGGGGCCACGGCTCGGGCAATGGAAAAACAGCCGGCAAGGGTCATAAAGGCCAAAAGGCCAGAAGCGGCTTCGGAGGCAAGGTAGGCTTTGAAGGCGGGCAGATGCCTCTGTACAGGCGCCTTCCCAAGCGTGGGTTTCATAACAGAAATACGGAAGAGATAATAGCGATTAATCTGGATCACCTGAATGTGTTTGAAGACGGTTCGGTTGTGGATATAGCGGCGTTGAAGTCGAAGGGTCTGGTATCCAACCCCAAGGATGGCGTTAAAATATTGGGTATGGGAGAGCTTACTAAAAAACTGACGGTTCAGGTGAATCGGTTCAGCAAATCCGCCGTCGAGAAGATCGAGGCGCTCGGCGGAAAAGCAGAGGTGGTATAATTGCTTAAGTTATTCGCCAACGCGTGGAAGGTTAAGGATATCCGAAAAAAACTTCTGTTTATTTTCCTGATACTGCTAATCTTTCGGATCGGCTCAAAAATCCCTTTGCCCGGTATCGATCTGCTTCAATTAGATACGTATCTGCGCGGATCGAACACTGCTGATATCAACATAATCACCCTTATGATGGGCGGCGGGGCCGGTTCTATCTTCGCGATGGGTATAGCGCCGTATATCACGTCATCCATTATTATGCAGCTTCTGACCGTCGCCATACCCAAATTGGAGCAGCTTCAAAAGGAAGGCGAGGAAGGCCGCAAAAAGATCAACCAGTACACGCGTATCGTGGCTGTGGTCCTGTCGATAGTGCAGGGCAGCGCGACGGTATACAGTTACAGGTTTACTCAGATTGGCAGTTTGTTCGTTTACTCCAATATGTTTGTGTACATTGTCGCCGTTTTGGCGATGGTGACCGGCACCATTTTGGTCATGTGGATGGGTGAGCTGCTTACTGAAAAGGGAATCGGGAACGGATCGTCGTTTATTATCTTCGCCAACATCATCGCCAACCTGCCGCAGGGCGTTATGTCGCTCAGTTCACTGGTGGACTCGAGCGCTGAAAACCCCGTTATGGGCTGGGTAATTATCATTGTGCTTCTGGTTCTGTTCGCCGCGCTGATAGCCTTCGTGGTGCTGGTACAGGACGGCGAGCGCCGCATACCGGTTCAATATTCGCGTAAGGTGATCGGCAAGCAAATGTATGGCAACAATAGCTCGTTTATCCCGATAAAGGTTAACATCGCCGGCGTTATGTCAATCATCTTCGCCATATCGCTGCTTCAGTTCCCGCAGCAGCTTTTGGGATTCTTTCCTAACAACACGGTTCTTCAGAACATTACATCGATTCTGTCGCTGCAAAACTGGATAGGCGATATTATCTATATAGTCCTGATATTCATGTTCACGTTTTTCTATACGTCTTTCGCGGTAAATCCCGTGGAAATGGCTGAAAATATGAGGAAAAACGGCGGTTTTATACCGGGCATCAGGCCGGGCAAACCCACCAGCGACTATGTTCAGAAAACAATCGATCGTTTAAGCTGGATAGGCGCGGTTTTTTACAGCCTGATTGCCATGGCGCCGGTTTTGTTCCAGAGTATTTTCGGCGTAAACGTCGGCTTCGGGGGCACCACACTGCTCATTGTCTCCGGCGTGGCGCTGGAATTTGTGAAGCAATTGGAATCGCAGTTATTAATGAGGCATTATAAAGGTTTCCTGAATTGAGAAACGCCGGGGGGTTTTATGGCTATAATCGTTAAGAATAACGAGCAGATAGAATTTATGCGCGAGTCCAACCACATAGTGGCGAATACGCATGAACTGCTGGCGAAGTATATCCGCGCGGGTATCACCACAAAAGAGCTGGACGCTATCGCGGAGGATTACATCCGAAGCCGCGGCGCGGTTCCCTCCTTTAAGGGATATAAGGGTTCCTCGACGACGGGTTTCCCCGGATCTGTCTGCGTTTCGGTCAACGAAGAGGTCATTCACGGCATACCCGGTTTAAAAAAGCTAAAGGACGGCGATATTGTTAGTATTGATATTGGCGCGTTTAAGAACGGATACCACGGCGACGCGGCCCGCACGTTTAAAGTAGGCGTGGTTTCGGCTGTCAGGAACAGGCTGATAGAAGTAACCCAAAACTGCTTTTTTAAGGCCATAGAGTACGCGAAGGCCGGGCGGCATTTGCATGAGATATGCGCCGCGGTGCAGGATACCGCTGAATCCGCGGGGTTTTCCGTGGTGAGAGATTTTGTGGGGCATGGCGTGGGCCGGGAAATGCACGAAGAACCCCAGATCCCTAATTATAAGCAGGCGGGCAGAGGGCCGCGCCTGTACAAAGGCATGACTTTGGCCATAGAGCCTATGGTGAACGAGGGTACTCACGAAGTGGTGATCCTTAAAGACCACTGGACCGTTGTGACAAGGGACAGAAGGTGTTCGGCGCATTATGAAAACACCATTGCCGTGACGGACGGCGCCGCGGATATTCTGTCCATACGCTGACGGAGCGCGGGCTTATGTGTAAAATAGGCTGCGTTGTGATCTCCAAGCGCGGCCATGATAAAGGGCGTCCGTTTGTGATTGTCGGAACGGACGGAGATTTTCTGTATCTAGCCGACGGGGATCTGCGTAAACTGGCAAAGCCAAAGAAGAAGAAGTTAATGCACGTACAGAATACTGAATCCATATCCACGGAGATCGCCGAAATGCTGGAAACCGGATCCCCGCGTGATGAGGATCTTAGGAAGGTGTTGTTGCGCTTCGGAAAGAATGGGGAGGTTTAGCGTTGTCAAAGGATGATGTTATTGAAGTATCCGGTAAAATTACTGAAAAATATCCCAATGCCATGTTTCAGGTGGAGCTTGAGAACGGACATAAAATACTGGCGCATATTTCCGGCAAGCTCCGAATGAATTTCATCCGGATTATACCGGGCGATAAGGTGCTGGTGGAAATGTCGCCCTATGATTTGAGTAAGGGCCGCATCATCTGGCGCGACAAATAGAGAGGGAGTGTCCCGTTTTGAAAGTAAGGCCATCGGTTAAGAAGATATGCGAAAAATGCAAGATTATAAAACGCAAGGGTTCCATACGTGTAATCTGCGAGAACCCCAAGCACAAGCAAAGACAAGGCTAAGGAGGCATTTATGGCTCGTATTGCAGGTGTGGATCTGCCCAGGGAAAAACGTGTGGAGATTGGCCTGACATATATATTCGGCATTGGCCGCCCCAGCTCAACCCGTATTTTGAGTGAAGCGGGCGTTAATCCCGATACCCGCGTGCGTGATCTGACAGACGACGAAGTATCCAGGATCCGTGATATTATCGACCGCGCTCAGAAGGTGGAAGGCGATTTGCGCAGGGAAGTGGCGTTAAACATCAAACGCCTGGTTGAAATCGGCTGTTACAGGGGCATCCGCCACAGGCGCGGCTTGCCGGTGCGCGGCCAGCGGACCAAGACGAACGCCAGAACGCGCAAGGGCCCGAAGAGAACCGTCGCCAATAAGAAGAAGTAAGCGGGGAGGTTAATAATGGCAAAAAAGACTATCAAAAAAACCGCGACGCGCAGACGCCGCGAAAAAAAGTATGTCGACAGAGGACAGGTGCATATCCAGTCCAGTTTTAATAATACAATCGTCACCATAACCGACGCCGCCGGAAACGCTCTGTCATGGGCCAGCGCGGGGCAACTGGGTTTCAGGGGTTCGCGCAAGTCCACCCCCTACGCCGCTCAAATGGCCGCTGACACAGCCGCCAGCGCGGCTAAGGAGTACGGCCTGCGGCTGGTGGAGGTATTCGTGAAAGGGCCGGGCAGCGGGCGCGAGGCCGCGATCCGCGCGCTTCAAGCCGCCGGGCTGGATGTCACCATGATAAAGGACGTTACGCCCGTACCGCATAACGGTTGCAGACCGCCCAAGAGAAGACGCGTATAATAGGAGGAATTTAATGGCTCGATACATTGGCCCCGTATGCCGGCTTTGCCGCAGAGAGGGCGAAAAATTATTCCTGAAGGGCGAGAAGTGCTCAAAAAGCTGCTGCCCCATAAATAATCCCAAACGCGCCGTAGCTCCGGGTCAGCACGGATTGTCACGCAAAAAACTCTCCGAATACGGTTTGCAGTTGCGTGAAAAACAAAAAGCCAAGCGCGTCTACGGCGTTTTGGAAGCGCAATTCCGCAACTATTTCGCGGACGCGGATCGCGTTCCCGGCGTAACTGGCGAGACACTGCTGCGTTTACTGGAAATGCGGCTGGATAACGCGGTTTACCGCCTCGGCTACGGGCGTTCCCGCACGGAGGCGCGTCAGGTTGTGCGCCACGGGCTGTTGCGCGTGAACGGAAAGAATGTCAATATACCGTCGTATGAATTAAAGGTCGGAGATGTCATTGAGGTGAAGGATCGGGCTAAATCGGCGCAGCGCTTCAAGGATATACTGGAGGTTACCGCCTCGCGTATTGTGCCCGCGTGGCTGTCCGCCGAACGCGATAACCTGCGCGGCACGGTTTCCGCCGTACCGACCCGTGATCAGATTGAAACCAATGTGCGTGAGACCCTGATCGTTGAGCTGTATTCTAAATAAGATTTATGTCTGTGTTGTTTTGAATGGAGGTTCAATGCGTGTTTGAATTTGAAAAGCCTCGTATTGATATAGCGGAGAAGTCGGCGGATGGCAATTACGGACGCTTTGTCGTGGAACCGCTCCAGCGGGGATACGGCACCACGCTCGGTAATTCCTTGCGCAGGATACTGCTGTCGAGCCTGCCGGGCGCGGCGGTCAGTAATATAAAGGTGGATGGTGTGCTTCACGAGTTCAGCGTAATACCGGGTGTTAAGGAAGATGTGACAGAAATAATTCTGAATCTGAAAGCCTTGGCTATTAAATACGCCAGCGAGGGTTCCGAACCTAAGCTGGCGTATATAGACGTGAACGGCGAATGCGAAGTGCGCGCCAAAGATATTAAGGTGGGGCCGGATATTGAGATCATGAACCCCGACCTGCATATCGCCACATTAAGCGGCGGCAAAGACGCCAAGCTCTTTGTGGAGCTCACGATAACCAAGGGGCGCGGTTACGTGGGCGCGGATAAGAATAAGAAACCCGAGCAGCCAATCGGCTTGATCCCCATAGATTCCCTGTACACCCCCGTACGCAAAGTGAATTTTTTAGTTGAAGACACCCGAGTAGGCCAGAACACCGACTTCGATAAACTGACATTGGAGGTTTGGACAAACGGAACAGTCTCTCCTGATGATTCGGTCAGTCTTGGGGCTAAAATTCTAAATGAGCATTTGAATTTATTCATTGACTTGTCAAACAGCGTCGCCGCGCCGGGTTCTGGCTTTAAGGATCAGCCGGAAAGCAATAAGGCTAAAGTGCTGGAACTCTCTATAGAGGAACTGGATCTTTCCGTGCGATCATATAACTGCCTGAAGAGGGCCGGTATCAATACTGTTGAGGATCTTGCTAACAAGACTGAGGAAGATATGATGAAGGTTCGAAACCTGGGCCGCAAATCGCTGGAGGAAGTCTTAAATAAAATGGCGGAACTGGGGCTGGAACTGAGTCCCGGAGATGAGTAAGCATACGAGGAGTGATTCATTTGGCCGGATATCGTAAACTTGGCCGTACATCCAGCCAGCGTAAAGCTATGCTGCGGAATTTGACGACCAATTTATTGTACCACGGAAAAATAAGAACCACGGAAACCAGAGCCAAAGAAGTCAGAAAAGTGGCGGAACGCCTCATTACTATAGCCGTAAAAGAGCGCGATAATTACACCGAGGTAAAGGTGAACGCAAAGGTTCCCCAGAAAGACAAGGACGGGAAACGCGTTAAACGCAATGAAAACGGTAAAAATGTGACGGTTTACGATACCGTGGAAAAGACAATCAAGAAAGACAGCCCGTCCAGGCTTAACGCCAGGCGCAAGATACTTAGCGTGCTTTATCCCGTTACAGAGGTTCCCGCTGACCGTCGGAAGAAACGTCAGTTATCGAAATCGGTGGATATGGCCGCGAAGATGTTCGATGAAATAGCGCCGCGCTACGCCACGCGGGCGGGCGGCTATACGCGCATGATCAAGATCGGCCCGCGCAAGGGCGACGCCGCTGAGGAAGTTATTATAGAGTTGGTTTGAAAAAGCTCCCGGAAGGGAGCTTTTTATTTGGCAGGGAGGCCGAATCTACTCGTTCAATTGAAAATATATCCGCGTAAAGCATGTCTATAATTGGCTTTACAACCCAAGGCAGTGTTTCCACAATATTAGTAGTAGCTTGTAAACCTATAAACCAGATCAAGCTGGACAATAGTTCGACAAACATATGTTTATAGAAACATGGTGTTTTGGTAGGCATGCCCAACACAGGAACCTCTGAGTTGAGCAGC
>JAISZF010000057.1 GCA_031269415.1 Clostridiales bacterium | reverse complement strand
TCGATGTTCGGCTGTGTGATACTCGACGAATGCCACCACGCGCCAGCGGTGTCATTCATGGACACAATACAAATGTTCCCCGCGGCCTTCCGATACGGCCTTACCGCGACACCCAAACGCGACGACGGACTTGGCGGTTTCATGACGGCGGTGATAGGGCCGGTCAGACACGCGATTACGCAGAGTGAATTGCGAAACGCGAATGTTCTTGTGGTACCGCGTATAGAGTTCATCAGGACGGCATTCCGATATCCATACGCGGAACATGATGATTGGACGCCTATGATAACGGCTCTTGTTCGCGACGCCAAACGCAACAGCCTGATCTTCAATGTCATATCCCGGCTGTTGGACGACGGGCGGCGGATACTCGCGCTCTCTCAGCGCGTCGAACACTGTGAGATGTTCTATGAGGCGATGGAACGATTCAGGCCAGGGGCGGCGGCATTGGCTGTCGGCAAGCAGAAGAAAGAGCGCGTTGAAGGTATTCGGCGCATAACGAACGGCGGCGCCCAGGTATTATTCGCGACGCAATTGGCCGACGAGGGGCTTGACGCGCCGATACTGGACGCCGTAGTCCTCATGACGCCGCAGCGGAGCGAGAACCGGACGGTACAACGCGTTGGCCGCGTATTACGCGCGCGGGACGGCAAAGAACAGCCGATAGTGATAGATGTCGTGGACAGTTCCATCGGTGTCCTGTGGAATCAGGCGCGTTCGCGGTTCTTCGGAGCGTACCTGCAATTATCGCCGGAAACGCGCTTACCGGAATGGCTGTTACCCCAAAGAAAGGAGGTCGCGTGATGAATGTTTCAATTGGCATTGATCCCGGCATTAACGGAGCGATAGCGGCAATCAACGCCGGTTCCATGGAAGTGTTGGAGGTCATTGACACGCCGGTTGTCACAAGCGATGGGAAACGGCTGTACGACATCGGCGGCATAGCTGACGCTATCCGGCATATGTGTCTCTTTGGAGACGCGGTTGTTATCCTCGAACAGGCGCAGGCTATGCCGGGCCAGGGCGTATCGAGCACGTTCGCGACGGGGCGCGGATTCGGGATATGGGAGGGCGTTTTGTCGGCGCTCGATGTGCCGTATCGAACCATCAGGCCCGTTGTGTGGACGCGGAAGATATTCGCCGGTATGAGCGGCGAGGGAAAAGCGAGAGCGATTCAGTTCGCGCTGCGGATGTTCCCCGGGTGCGAGCTGACGCCAAAGGGAAGCAGGAAGCCCCGCGACGGGCGCGCGGACGCTCTTTGTCTGGCTATTATGGGATCGCGGCGTAGTGTGATAGAGAATCACGGGAGGTAAAGGTAATATGAAAGAAAAGTTTCGGGATAATGCATTTCGTAAAAACAGCCTAGACCAAATTTCTCTGATAAATGAAATCGTCGAGGATTATCAAAGGCAGGGATATGATTTATCGTTGCGGCAGCTTTATTATCAGCTCGTCGCGGGCGGACATATCGAAAACTCCGAAAAGAGCTATAAGAACATCGGTACATTAGTCGGAAATGGCCGTCTTGCCGGGCTGATTGACTGGAACGCGATAAACGACAGGACGCGCATATTCCACGCCAACAGCGGCGATTATCACGGGCCGTGCAGTGTAGATGTCAGAAGCGCAGTCCGAAGGGAAATTGAGGATTGTTTCGGCAATCATACGTGGTCGCGGCAGCCGTTCCACGTGGAGGTATGGGTTGAAAAAGACGCGCTCTCAGAGGTTATAGCGGCAGCCGCCGAGGAACGCGACGTAGCGTATTTCGCGTGTCGCGGCTTTGCGTCGCTGTCCGCTTTATATGAGGCGGCGGAAAGACTGAAATGCTGGCGTGACGAGGGTAAGGATTGCGTTGTTATTTATCTGGGGGATCACGATCCAAGCGGGCTTGAAATGACGCGCGATATTGCGGATAAATTGTCGATGTTCGGAGCCGTTGCGGATATTCAGCGTATCGCGCTCAACCTAGACCAAATTAGAGAATATAATCCGCCGCCGAATCCGGCAAAAGAAACCGACTCACGTTTTCAGGGATATGTCGAACGATATGGGCCGGAATCATGGGAACTTGATGCGTTAAAGCCGCAGGTTTTACATAGGCTTATTGTCGAAAAAATCTCCGCGTATTACGACGACGGAATCAACGCTGAAAACATCAAAGAGATGGAGGAACACAGGCGTGAACAGTGGGATAAATATTCAAAAATTCTGGCGCTCATAGACGAGCAAACGGCATAAAAACCTACCCGGCCAGGGGCGGCGGTTAACGTTTCCCGGGCCGGGTTAAAAACATCCAAGGAGGAATCTGACAATGAATCCAGAAGCAAAAGCAACAATCCATGACGGGCGAATCTTGGTCTTTAATTCCGCGATGGCCGTTGAATTCGCGATGTTGGCGCATGGCGTCGAAGCCGGGCGGAAAAAAGCGAAGGCGTTCGCGATCGCAGGAAACGTTTTGGACGATTTTTCCGCGCACCTGAACAGGCCGGTTATGATTCCGTCACCGGGCGACAGATTCGCGCAGGCGTTAAACATCGTCAAACTCATAGGCAAAGCGGCTGGCGCTGAACTTTACCGCGTTGGAAGCGATTGCGAATGGGATCCCTTCTTCAACGCTTTTCAGGACGGTTTAACGTCGGCTGAGGAAACAAAGAGAGAGGCGAACGGGACGCTTGAGGATATATTCAGGGAGTGCGGGAAACACGCCGACAGAATGGTAAGCTGTGTATTGCCGCAAGGCGCCGAAGCGTTGATGACGAAAGAAGGGACCATTGAGCTTATCAACATCATATTTGAGACGTTTGAAAGCGGGGCACTGGAAGAACTGACATGAGCGTAAACGCGGCGCTTCCGCGCTTCATCCTGGCCGACAGGAAAGATATACGCAAAAATTACAACATAAAGGCAGGCGGGTGCAGATGACGGTAAAAACGAAGAAATCAACGCGCGGACACGGCGAGCGGCGTTCGCGGTTCGAGACGGCTTTTTTGTCTGCCCTCCTGCGAAAATCAACGGTTGCGGAGGCGGCGCGCGAAGCCGGAATATCAGATAGCACGGCGACGCGCTGGCTGTCAGACCCTGCATTCAAGGAGCGTCTGAAATCCGCGCAGGATGAAGTTATCAACCATTCACTTTCTATATTGAAGCTGTCAACGTCAGAAGCGCTTGAAGTTCTGCGCTCTGTGGCTAATGACGAGGTGTCGCCACCATCGGCCAGGGTCGCTGCGGCACGTACACTGCTTGATAATGCTTTCCGCTCTGTTGAATTGACTGATGTTCTGGGGCGGCTTGAAGCGTTGGAAGCAAGGACGGAGGAGGATGAAAAATGAAAGCGGTTGGGACAAGAATAAAGGCGCTTGAGAAACGGCGCGTGCAAAATGAGCCCAAAGAGTGCCGGTATGATAAGGCATGGTTAGAGGCCGTTGCCGATTACTACGCGGAAGAGATAAAAGCGTTTGAGAAAATACTTGAGGAAGATGACAAACTTACATGGCGCGAATCATTCAACGTGTTTGAGCCGGACTTTGATTTATCGTATGTTCCGCCGCACCTTCGTGATGGTTTTTTCTCATTCTTGACCAACCGCCAACTTGAATTATGGATGCGTTTTGGTGAGATTTGGGCCGGTCAGCGAGACGATGAGCCCAAATATAATAGATATGGCAGCTTCCTCCATGATTGTTTGAATGAAATAGAATGGGAGGACAGAAAACGGCTTTTCGATGAATTTGAGGCGGCCTTGTCCGACAGCGATAAGTTGGATTGGCCCGCCGCCGTGATGAAACTTGAGGAAATCAAAGCGATTAATAATTGTTATACATGGAATTATTTAACGGGTCAATCGCTGGATTTCGCCAAGAAAGAAAAGATACATTTCCCCGACAGGCTCACAGGCAAAGAGATCATGTTGCTGGTAAGGTTCTTTGAACGTTATTGCGGGCTTCGTATGTGTTAGGACTGGGAAAGGCTGCCTGTGAAGCGTACAGCCAAAGCCAGCGGTTCCCGATATGCCCCTGGCCTGGCGTATCGCCTGGTTGGTTCCCGGTTTTGCCCCTGGCCTGGTTGGCTTTTCAACACGCGGCGGGGCAAGCGGGACGTAGGAAAGGGAGTCGGCAAAGCCGACGCCCTTTCCGGGAACAACACGCGATGGTTTTAAGGTCAACTGCGAAAACCCTCGGCGGCGGCAATGCGAAAACCTGAAAGGCAGGTCAAAAACATCCCCAGGCCAGGGGCAAGAAAGCGCGCCAGGCCCGGGGCCGCAGCCGCAAGGCGCTTTTAACGGTTTCTCGCGCGTATGTGATATCTACTCAAAATTGAGGACATATCACAAATTGCGTTTATCTTCCTTTTCAGCCTGTCTTATCTGTTCCCATAATGCCTTCGGAACTTTCGGCGGTTCGTCGGCGCGGCGCAGGGGAAAATTGACTTGTTGTCCTCCTTCCTCGAAGTACATGATCGAGCTGCCGTCGTCGAACCGGCGAATACTGACAAGTGTTCCCCACAAAGAAGAGCGCCGTTGTTTGCGGTCATTGTTTGTCATAGGTCGCACTCCTCCGAAATCAGAAACGCCAGCAGCGCGCCGTCGAACAGGCCGTAAATGTAATGAATATTTCCTGAAACTTTTTCTATCTCTCCCACTGCCATGCAAATATCGTCATTTGATTCAAAATCTTTATCCCGCGCTGTCATTTCAGCCTTGATGATATCCTGCGCCGCTTCGATTTCGGCGTCGAGTTCCGCTTTCAGGGTGCGTACTGTGGTGGTGAGTTCTGTTGTGGTTATTGCGCTTCCTCCTTTGGTGTAAGGCGTGTCGGCCTTGGTTGACGGGAAGAGCATAACGTATTGCTAGCAAGATGCCAATACATAATTGCTAACTTTATTATGCGCTTTTTATTGATTGTTTCCCAAGATTGATTGTTATATAATATTGCTATTGAAAGGGAGGCGTGATTCTTGGTCGAAATATCTGACAAAAAACAGGTCATTGTAACAGCGCGTGTAGACAAAGGGTTGCGTCAGGAGTTCCGCTCACTTCTAATGAAAAAAGGCGTAACGGTACAAGATTACATAGCAGGGCATATTGAGAATTATGTCAGAGAACATGGGAGTAAAGGTTCTCAATAAACAACCACCAAAGGAGACCAGCCACAGTGAAGAAACTTCGTCTTTACCTCGATACCAGCGTAATAAGTCACCTTGACGCGCCGGATGTGCCGGACAAGGAAGCCGATACACAGCGACTGTGGGAAGATATCAAGGCGGGGAAGTATGAGGTTGTGCTATCGGATGTGGTATATGACGAAGTAGAGCGTTGCGCTGAGCCTAAGCGGACGTTTATGTTATCTAAAATTGCTGAGATTGATAGCCGGTATGCCATTCGAGATGACGAAACGGATCACTTGAGCACCTTGTATTTCGAGATTGGCGGTCTTCCGCCTAAAAGCAGGGATGACGCGCTGCATATCGCCATAGCTACGGCAAATAACTGCAATGTTATATTGAGTTGGAATTTTAAACATATCGTGAATTTACGAGCCATGCAAGCGGTAACTGTGATCAATCTTCGTGAGGGGTATATTCCTAT
>JAISZF010000043.1 GCA_031269415.1 Clostridiales bacterium | reverse complement strand
TGCATATATGAGCGATGAGCAAATCAAAAAATTTATGTATTACGAACCGAACACGATAGAAGACACGAAAAAGCTGATTTCCGATTCGATCACAAATGATAATATTTTTGAATTTAGCGTGACGAGAAAAGATTCGGGAAAACTGATCGGAAATATAGGATTGTATATAGGCGGGAAAGAAGCTACCGGAGACAGAGAGGCAGAGATCGGTTGGCTGATTGACTCTGAAAATCAAGGTTATGGTTATGCGACAGAAGCGGCAAAATCCGTTGTTAAATTCGCATTTGAACAGCTTGAACTTCGCAGAATAATTGCGCATTGCGACAGCGAAAATGATAAATCGTGGCATATCATGGAAAAACTCGGAATGAGGCGTGAGGCACATTACAAGAAGTCAAGAAAATCCAACCGGGTTCTTGGACACATTTGGCGTGACGCCTTTGGTTATGCAATTCTCACCGAAGATTACCGAAAGGACAGAAATTATGAGCAATCAAACATTTGACCGCGCCCGTGCCTTTATCTACCGCAACGCCCGTCCGCTGGACATCACCCGCTTTCAAGTTCACTTTGAAAACGGCAGCAAAGACGCCGTGCTGACCGCCCTCGCCGCCTATCAAAACGAAGATGGCGGCTTTGGTCACGCGCTGGAGCCGGACGCTTGGAACCCGAACTCCTCACCAATTCAAACATGGACGGCAACGGGCTACATGGCGGGCGATTTTCTTGGCGATATGCACACGGCAGGCTGTTTTATTCGCCTGATGGAGTATGCCCAAGAAGCAGGCTCGACCGATATTTTTGACGTTGCCGCGCTTAAGAACAAGTTGAAAGCACAGGTAAAATACAGCATCACAGCGGACAAGTCCGCATGGGAAAGCGGTTACATCTGCAAGCCGTCACAGTTTTTCAGTAGCCGCGACAGCATATTTTACGCCGACAATAAGGACACCGCTGGTTATGAATGTGACTTTATCCTCCGCACACAACAGCCGGATGGCTCATGACCGATTCCTTGGGGGTGGAACGATTACCCGGAGGAATGGGCTGTCAGCAAGAACTGGATGATAAAGCACAGCGGCGAATATGTGTGTTTTGTTTTGATTAACGGCTATGGCGAAAAAGCGCATAAGGATGAACCCGATGGCTGGATTATCTGGTCTGACGACTATAGTTCTGACATCTTTGCCAATTTCCCATTAGATGAGAAAATAAAGCAAACCGCTTGGGAACATATTGACTTCTGTGCGAATTGCGGAAGTTGCAGCGGCGGAACGTGCAAAACGATATTCGGGAAAGCGTTTGAAAATGTCTGCAACACTATCTTTCGCTTCGATAATCCCGATGCCGATTCGGTGGAATGCGCAAAAAAGCTGGTTGAGATACGGAAAAATGATATTGACGGGAAGTGATGAGCGCGTATGAATATCACCTACAACGACAAACTGAAAGATTTACCCATCGAACCGTTACACGCCCTATTTGTGGCGGTCGGCTGGCCACCTGATGAACCCTTGCCGGATGAATTGCGAAAAGGTTTTATGCAATCGTGGCTACATTCCACATTAGTCATTTCCGCATGGGATGGAGAAAACTTGGTCGGAGCCGTGAGAGTACTCAGCGACACCATATTCCGCTCTATCATTTACGATTTGCTGGTTGACCCGGAATATCATGGGAATGGCATTGGCAGTGAGCTTGTTCGCAGATGCAAGGCGCACTTCCTGGATTCCGAATGCTGGTGGGATGTGACCGAAAAAACAGCGCGTTTTATAAGAAGCTTGGATTTTCCGAAACATCAAAGACAGGCGAATTTCTGATTATTCCTTGCAAGCTGTTCGTCCCAGATTGGCGTATTTCAGAAATTGCGACGGAATTGTAATCGATGGATTGACCTTTATGAATAGCCCTTCCTGGACGATACACCCGCATTTTTCAAAAAATGTGCGCGTATTGAACTGTTCAATCCTAAACCCGCCTGATTCTCCCAATACGGACGGTATAGACGTTGAATCGTGCGAGGATGTTCAAATAAAAGGCTGCCGGTTTGATGTGGGCGACGATTGCGTCGCCCTGAAATCGGGCAAGATTTTCATGTCACGATTCAACGCCCCCACAAAAAATGCGGAGATTTCCGACTGTGTTATGGAAAATGGGCACGGGGCGGTAGTAATCGGAAGCGAAACAGCGTGCGGCGTAAGCGGCGTCTATGTCCATGACTGCGAGTTCAGGAACACGGACAGAGGCTTACGCGTTAAAACCCGTCGCGGGCGCGGAAGCCTCTCCGTGATAGACGATATAAAATTCGAGAACATCGAGATGGTTGGCGTAAAATCGCCTTTTACAGTCAACTGCTTCTATTGCCGCGACCCCGACGGTAAAAGCGAATATGTCCAGAACCGTCAACCCGCTCCTGTTACAGATAAAACCCCATCGATTAAGAAGTTGGAGTTTTCCTCAATCAACTGTTCGGAGGCGAGTTATTGCGCCGCGTATTTCCTCGGTTTGCCCGAAAGGAAGATTGAGAAGATATCCATGAAGGATGTTAACGTCTCTTTTGCGGATAACGTAGACAAACTGGTAAGAAAATAGGTAATTTATTTTTTTATTCCGGAGATCTTCCTTTCAACGAGATCCCAGCGCAACGAGCCGATGAATCTGTCTATATACGTACTCTTGTCCGTACCGTAGTCGATAAAATACGCGTGTTCGTAAACGTCCATAATAATCAGCGGAAACCCGCCGCATACCAGTCCTTCGTTGTGTAAATCCAGCAAAATATTCCTGTAAGTGCCCGTGCGCTGCTCGTAGATCAATAACGCCCAGCCTCGCGCTGAAATCCCGCAGGCTTTAAAATCCGCCTTCCAGTTATCATAACCTCTGAACTGGCTGTCGAAGATTGCCTTTGTATCCGGCCCCGGTTCCGTTTGCGTGTTCCCCAGAAGCGGAAAATACAGCTCATGGAAAATCACGCCGTCCAGCGCGTATGTCTCCCCTTTCTTCAATCCCCTGTACTCGCTGTAGGTCGCGTTGGCGCTGGCTCGCCCCTGAAACGACGCGAGGTCGCCCGTTATTTCATTCACCTTTCCCACATACCCCTGATACAGTTTAATATGCTCGTCAAATTGCCGCTGGGAAATAAAATCCGACGTATTCATAAAATTCTTCGCGGTTTCCATACCTCACCTCATTCTTTAAGATCATTGATATATTATGCCGGTAATCCTGGTTTTAGGTATAATCAGGCGAAAAAAGATCCGAGGCTTTATAAAGCCTCGGATCTTTCATTCCTCGATTTCGTATCCCTGGTCCTCAATCGCGTCAAATATTTCCTCCAGTTCACTCTCGTCGGGGTCATAAGTAATCGTGGCGGTCTGGCCTTCCAAACTGACCTTAACGTCACTTACGCCCGGCACACCTTGGGCTGCTTGTGTAACCGCCCTTACGCAGTGCTCACATTCCATGCCTAATATCGTAAGCGTTGCTGTTTCCATTAATAACCCTCCGTTTATTGATGATCTCGTTTCAATCCACATCCGGGTGTGATCTCAGATGACAGCGCGTGTTCCTCGCATACGCTAACGCACTTCCCGCATCTGATACATTCCGGGCTGTTAGGGGTTTGGCTTGGGTTTACCCGCATGGGACAATTCTCTTCGCATTTGCCGCAGTGTACGCATCTGTTGGAGTCCAAATTGAGGCGGTAAAGCGAAATTCTATTAAATAAGCCGTAAACGGCGCCCAGCGGGCAGAGATATTTACAAAAAAACCTTTCTGAAAACATGGACGAAAATATAATACAAGCCGTAACGGATATCTTGAGATAGAACACAAAACCGGTTAAATTCAGGAGTCGCGGATTTGCGGTTAAGATAGGCAGCGCGCCCATAACAACCCCGGACGGGCAAAGATATTTGCAAAACCACGGGCGCCCGTATCCAAACGCGTCCGATACCGTCAGCGGCAGTAAGATAACCATTACAATAAGCACGGCGTATTTTATCCGTCTGAACGCAAAGGGAATCCTTATCCGCGATCGTTTTTTCAGAAGCCTGGCGGGCATGTACAGGATATCCTGAATAAACCCAAACGGGCAGAACAAGCCGCATACAAGCCTGCCTAGCGTAACGCCGAACAGCGCCAGCAAACCTATGACATAAAAACCGAACCGCCGGGCCGGATCGCTCAAGGCGTTCTGCAGCGCACCTATTGGGCAGGAAAACAAGGCTCCGGGGCAGGCGTAACAATTCAGGCCCGGAACGCACAGCCCTTTGGATTTGCCGGTGAATACCCTCCCCGTCAGAAAGCCGTTGACGTTCAGATTCGTCGCCGCCATAAACAGTAACTGCCCTATCCTCCGCTTCCACATGCCGTTAACCGATCCCTATGCATTCAAGACAGACCGCCGCCGCCTTTCTATACACGGCCATAGGTTCCCGAAACGCCGTCCCGATTGCGATAAAGATAACGGCAATCGCTATAATAATTATTCTCAGCTTACTCAACCTTTTCCAGAGCCTCATCGATATAACCGGCGTATTCGCCGCCATAAGCGCCAATCATCTTGTCGATAACCAGATTGCCGTCCGAATCCACGATTACGCTGGTTGGCACATATCCCGTTTGCAGCTCGGATATGAGCCTGCTGTCCGGTGTGAGGTTCACGCAGAACGACAGGTATTCGTCGGCAAGTTTACCTGCTTCGGCGTTATCAATGGCGTCATCAATAACAGTGACGAAGGTGATCCTGTCGCCATATTGATCGTACAAAGCCTGAAAGTCCGGCAGCTCGCCTCTGCACGGCGGGCACCATGTTGCCCAGTAGTTGATGAACGTCAGATCCTTTTCTTTAAACAAGGCGTTGTCAAAAGTCTTTCCGTCAAGATCCGACGCTGAAAACTCCGGTATACGGCCAAACCCGTAATCCGTGCCGGAGGAAGTGGATTCCGTTTCAGCGGAAGCCGCCGCTGTGCTCTCCGCCGCAATCACAGGTATCTGATTTGTACCGGCGGAAGAGGAACCCGACGCGCAGCCCGCAAGTAAAACCAATGCCGCTAAAACCGCCGCGATACTATTTCGGCCCAACTTCTTTCACATCCTTCGTTCAGATCATGTAAAACCAACTGTCATCCTCGTCAAGTTCCTGGCTTGCTTCCTTATTGTTCCTCATAAAGCGCAGATTCGGGCTTTTTATGCTGACCTTTGTGTTCTCCTGGACGCTGCTGATTATGAAAGCGTTGGAACCGATTACCACTCCCTCGCCTATCACCGTGTCTCCGCCAAGGATCGAAGCGCCGGAATATATGGTTACGCGATCCTCGATTGTCGGGTGCCTCTTCTTACCTTTCAGGGACTGACCGCCTCGCGTGGACAGCGCGCCCAGCGTCACTCCCTGGTAGATCTTGACGTAGTTGCCGATTATGGTTGTTTCCCCTACCACGATGCCGGTCCCGTGATCCATGAAGAAGTGATGGCCTATGGTCGCTCCGGGGTTTATATCTATGCCTGTCAAGCTGTGAGCGTGTTCGGTCATCATGCGGGGGAGCATCGGGACGTTCATCAGATAAAGCTCATGGGCAAGTCTGTTGACCATAAGGGCGTAAAAACCCGGGTAAGACAGGATTATTTCATCATTGCTATACGCGGCGGGATCGCCGTCGTAAAACGCCTCCACGTCGGTCGCCAGAATTCTCCTGATTTCCGGAATATTGCCCAGAAAGTTAAAGGTAATGCTTTCCGCTTTGCTGTCCTGCGTCGTCTCCGAATCGTCTTCCGGATTAAGCGCGCGGTGAATCTGCTTCTTCAAATTGTAAGCCAAGTCCTCAAGCAATTCACCCACGCTGTACTCCAACGTATCGTAATTAAGGGGTTTCCGGCCAAAATATCCAGGGAATGTCAAGACCTGAAGCTTATCAATAATGCCTATGACCGAAGCGGTGCTGATGGGGCTTTCGCCCTGGATTTTTTCTATTGTGGGATTCTCATTGTAGCTGGCTAGAATGTCTGTTACAAGCTGTTTAAAGATAACGCCACCCCCTGCCTTAATGCAAATGACTATAACATCTGAGATCGCAATAGTCAATAATATCTATCTAAACATCCTCACGCGTTCGGACGCCGGTATACTGTCCTTTTCGTCCGCCGGAGCGGTAATCTCCCCGAACGGCATTTGCGCGATAAGCATCCAGCTCTCCGGCAAAGCCCAGCGTTTCTTTACCTCGTCGTCAATCAGCGGATTGTAATGCTGCAGCGACGCGCCCAGTCCCTCCGACTCCAGCGCGTTCCAGATGTTGCTCTGCAGCATTCCGTTGGCCTGCTGCGACCAGATGGGGAAATTGTCTTTATAAAGGGGGAAACTCTCCTGTAAGCCACGGACAGTGTCCATATCCTCAAAATACAGCACGGTTCCCGCCGCCGCCGCGAAGGAGGAGATCTTTTGATCCGTCTTCGCGAAAGCCTCCGGAGGCACGATCCTTCTCAGCGTCTCGCGTGTGATCCCCCACAGCGCGTCGTGATGTTCCCCGAAAAGCGCTACAGCCCGCGCGCTCTGTGAGTTAAACGCGGACGGGGTGTGAAGCGCCGCCTGCTCCGCAATCTCCAGCACACGCTCCGACGAAACGGAAATATCTTTGCCGAGGCTGTAATAAGTTCGCCGGTTTTTCAGCGTGGTTAAAAATTCGTTTGTCATATTTATTCTCCTTTCATTTAATATATGATATCATTTCTTGTGTAAAATTCAAGAGAGGCCGTGTCGGCAATGTTATTTAATTCTGTCATCTATCTGATCTTCCTGCCAGTAACCGCTTTGGTATATTTCTTTACCCCCGGCAGAATCCGCTGGATACCTCTGCTGCTGGCGAGCTGCGGATTCTATATGGCGTGGCGGCCTGAGTTTATCCTGCTGCTGGCGTTTACCGTGTTGGTGAATTATGTTTCAGCGCTACTGATACATAAAGTGCTGAAGCCCAAGCCCGCGCTGATAGTCTCCCTGATTATGAATTTCGGATTGCTGTTTTTTTTCAAATACCTGGGCTTTTTCTCCGACTCCCTGAGCGCGGCGTTCGCTATGCTTAAAATCAACATTCCCGTGCCGGAGTACAGCGTAATTCTGCCCATGGGTATCTCATTCTATACCTTTCAGGCAGCGGCGTATACGATAGACGTGTATCGGGGCAAGCTGGCTCCCGAGCGCAACTATTTTAAAACCATGCTCTTCATTACATTCTTTCCGCAGCTTGTCGCCGGGCCTATCGAACGCGCGGGCGATCTGATGGGCCAGTTGTTTTCCGACAGAAAACCGGGGATTCGCGACGTGTCCGGCGGCTTAGGTTATTTAACGCTGGGGTTCTTCAAAAAAACCGTCGTGGCGGACAGGCTCGCCGACTGCGTGAACGCGGTATACAACGCCCCAGCGTCATATACGGGACTGCCTTCCGTTATTGCCACTCTGTATTTCGCGTTTCAGATATACTGTGATTTCAGCGGGTATTCGGACATCGCCGTGGGGAGCGCCAAATTACTGGGCATCGAATTGACGCGAAATTTCCGCCAGCCGTATCTTTCGGGGAGCATCCGAGAATTCTGGAGACGCTGGCACATAACCCTGTCGTCATGGCTGAGGGACTATATCTATATACCGTTAGGCGGAAGCAGGGTTTCAAAGCCGCGATATTACCTGAACGTAACGCTGACATTCCTAGCGAGCGGGCTGTGGCACGGAGCGAACTGGACGTTCGTGCTGTGGGGCGGGTTGCACGGAGTGTTTCAGATAATCGAAGGTTTAGGCAAGCCACGGAAGAAAAACATCTTTCATATAGGTTTAACCTTTCTGTTGGTCTGCCTCGCATGGATCTTCTTTCGCGCGAAAAATATCAGCGACGCGCTGTTTATCCTCACTCATCTCTTGAGCGGCGTCAGGCGTTGGAACGAGCCGCTGTATCTGTATGAAACCCTGT
>JAISZF010000028.1 GCA_031269415.1 Clostridiales bacterium | reverse complement strand
AATCGATACAGGGAGATTATACGTTCCATAAAAACAATAGAGGGCGGCGGCAGGGATCGCGCGGGGCGTATGGAGATACTTCAATATCAGTTCGCCGAAATCAGCGAGGCTAATATACAGCCGGACGAGGAAGATACGCTTAACGCGCGTAAAGCCGTACTGTCGTCGGTGGGGCGATTATCGAAAAATACCCGCGAAACCTTGAGTCGGCTTACGGGCGAGGATAACTCCGCGGCGTCGCTCATCGCGGCGGGCGTCGGTCTGCTGCGGGAAGCCGGGACGGCAGATCCGTATTGCGGGGAATTGTCCAATCAGTTGGCTGATATACAGGATCTGCTTGCTGATTTAATAAAGGATCTCTCGCGGTATACGGAAACTCTGCGCGACGACCCACGCGCGCTGGAGGAGATAGAGGAACGGCTCGACCTGCTTTACAGGCTGAAGAAAAAATACGGCGGCGCCATATCCGATGTGCTTGAGCATCACGAACGCGTCAAAGCCGAGCTGGAGAACCTGAGTAACGCCGAACAGGATTTAAAACGTCTAAACACGGAAAAAAAGAAACTCGCGTCCGGGATGCTGGCCGTGTCCGAAAGAATTTCCCAAAAGCGCAAAGAACACGCCGCGCGCATACAGGCCGAGATTGAGTCGGCGCTCAAATTTCTGGGGATGCGGCACGCACGTTTTGAGGCGCGGATTGAAAGAAAGAACGAGTTCACTTCAGATGGGTTTGACCGCGTAGAGTTTATGATCTCCCCTAACCCCGGCGAACCCTTGAAGCCTTTGGCGAAAACCGCTTCCGGCGGCGAGATGTCACGCGTAATGCTGGCGATTAAGAGTGTTATCGCCGACGCCGACTCCATTGAGACATTCATTTTCGACGAGATAGATACCGGGGTCAGCGGACGCACGGCGCAACAGGTGGCTGAAAAGCTGCGCGTTATCTCCAAAAAGCAGCAGATCCTTTGCATCACTCACCTGCCCCAGATAGCCGCAATGGCGGACAGCCATTATCTTATAGAAAAGAAATCCGACGATAGCAGGACTCGGACTTATATACATGAACTAACCCGCGACGGTCAGATTAACGAACTGGCACGGCTTATCGGCGGCGCGCGGATCACCGGGGCTACGCTGAACGCGGCGGAAGAGATGAAGGTTATGGCGGAGGGATGCTATGCATACCGACTGGGCGGAAGAAAATGAGCGTCTGCGTGGTATTTTGGATTTTCTGCGGGAATATAAGTCAATAATGACTCGGAAAAAGCTTGAGGTTGACGAGCTGGTGGATTATTCGCTGAAACACTTCAATTCCGACAACACGGAACAGTTTACCGAATTGACGTTTAATGTCAGTAATCAGGAGTATATTGACCGCAAGCTGAAAGATACGGAAAACGCTTTAGTAAGGCCGTATTTCGCCAGAGTGGACTTTACTCCGGACGACGATCAAAAGAACGAACGCTTTTATATCGGTAAGATGACACTGATGGACGACGCCAGCCGGGAGCTCCTGATTACGGACTGGCGGGCGCCGGTAGCAACGCTGTATTATGAGGGGCGTATCGGCAGAGCCGCGTATGACTGCCCGGACGGGCATATAACAGGCGAAATCGGCCTCAAGCGGCAGTACGTGATTGAAAACGGCGAACTCCGGGAAATTACGGACATAGACATTACGACCAATGACGAGTTTCTGCAGGCGGCTCTGGGTTCGAGCAAGGATCGCCGTTTGAAGGATATCGTGACGACGATTCAAGCCGAGCAGAACCAGGTGATCAGAGGCGACATGTTCCGGCCAATAGTTGTTCAGGGCGCCGCGGGAAGCGGTAAAACAACTATCGCGTTGCATCGTGTGGCCTTTTTGCTGTACGCTCACGAAAACCGTATTAAAGCCGGGCAGTTCCTGATAATGGCCCCTAACCGCTTCTTCTTAAGCTATATCTCCGATGTGTTGCCGGATTTAGGCGTGGAGCGGGTAGCTCAGACCACGTTTGAGGAATTCGCCATGGGGTTTATCGGGCAAAAGCTGAGGGTAAAACCGGAGGCGCGAGTAATTGCCGATATAGTCAACAATTCCGATTATCACAGTCCCAAACTGTCGGCGGCGCGTCTTAAGGCTTCTTTGGTTTATAAAAAAATGCTGGAAAGGTATACGAGGTTTATAATAAAAAAAGCCTTGCCAGAGGAAGACTTCGCTTTAGAGGGGTTTGTTATACTTGAGAAGAACGTTATCGCCCGCATGTTGGCGGAAGACTACAGTTACCTGCCTTTGAAAAGGCGTATAGACGAACTGAAAAAAAGCCTCACAAACGCTTTACGCCGCCGAAAGCCATGGATAATTGACGGCATAAACGAGCTCTACGACAGTCAAAAGAATCAGATAAAGCTCTTAATGCCGGACAGCGAGGAGCGCCGCGTTACCATAACCAACCTTTTGGACGAAAGGGACGGCAAACTGAAAGCGGTGACCAATAAATCCAAGACAGCGGTTAAGCGGTATTTGGAACAGTTTCATGTTCTTGAACCACTGACATACTATCTGAAACTCTTTCAGAACCGCAAGCTGTTCGAGCGAATGGGGAACGGCTTTTTTTCAGAAGCGGAATTGGAGCTTATATGGCATGAAACCCGCGCCTCGCTGGACGCCAAATGCTTGGAAGGTGAAGACCTGCCCGCCCTTATGCTGCTGAAGCACAGGATGTTCGCTCCGGAGGACGCGTCGGAGACGCGGCATATTGTCATAGACGAGGCGCAGGACTATAGCCTGTTCCAATTCAGCATACTGAAAGACATACTCAAAAGCCAGTCTTTCTCAATATTGGGAGACATAAATCAGGGAATACACTCGTATAAGGGCATAGAGGACTGGAATGATCTGACTACTCAGGTTTTTGATGAAAAACCCAATTTCTTAACCCTGAAACAAAGCTACCGAACCACGGTGGAAATCATGGAACAGGCCAATATGGTGATACAACGCCTGGGGCGTTTGGCCGCGCCCTTAGCCGTGCCGGTCATCAGGCACGGCGGCGCGGTGAGCTTCATGATAAAAGAGAGCCTTGCGGAAACGGCCGCGTCCATTGACGCGGATATTGACGCGTTTATTGCGGCCGGATACCATTCCGTCGCGGTTATATGCAAGACGGAATGGGAATGCGGAGTCATGAAAAAATTGCTGCGCTCCGAGATCAGACAGATCACCGGCGGAGAAACGGATTACCCCGGCGGCTGCCTGATCGTTCCCTCGTATTTGGTAAAGGGCCTGGAATTCGACGCGGTTTTAATCGCCGACGCATCCGATGAGAACTATACATCCGAGCCGCTGGATGTAAAACTGCTGTATATCGCCATGACCAGGGCGCTGCATGAGTTAAAGGTGTATGCCCTGGGGAGAATGACGCATTTAATATCAACGCCGTCCTTATCTATCGAAAAATTTGCAAATCCCTCCAATACATGCTAAAATATTTCCAGTAACACGTATTGGGGGGATTGCATGTTCTGCAAAAATTGCGGCAAGGAATCAGACGACGGCACAAACTACTGTTCAAGCTGCGGCGCAGCCCTGAACGCGCGGGCCGAAACCGCTACGCTTGAGCGTATCGGCGCATACGCGCCTTATGACAAATCGGATACGCTCTACAATATTATGTCCAGCCGGAAGGAAGCTCCCGTAAGAGGTTCGCTTTCCGTGCTGCCGCTCTTCGGCACTATGGGCGTCGCGCTGATGGTTGTCTCGCTGATGGTGACTATATACAGCTACAGCATGATAGACGGTCTTCAGAAGAATCTGCTTCAATACTATAATCAGATGAACGACGATTCGCTTGTCGGGCAGATCGGCGGCGCGGTAATGGATTTCTTTACCGATGGCGCGCTTACCCAGAAGCTGGACGACGTAAAAAAAATGGAACAAGACCTGATAAACGGCAGAAACACCA
>JAISZF010000219.1 GCA_031269415.1 Clostridiales bacterium | reverse complement strand
CTTTATCCAGAGCATGGGCCCAAATAACGGATTTTCTTTCTTCAAGCTGTTTTTCCAGAGAGTTCTGATCAAAAATAGTGATATACTCCACCAGCGGATAATAATGATCCACCCATTCTTTCCATATCTGAGTTAAAGGAGCGTTCTCCGTCTGCTCAAAATAAGGATCAATGTAGTATTTCGCGGACAACCTGGTCATTTTGTATTTGCCTACATGCTCCTCAGCAGCTTCGATGGTGGCTATGCTTTGTTTGGTACTTTTGGCCAACGCGCTGTAATATTTGATGATCTCGTCGTATTTTTTTTGAAATTCCATGAACCTACGGGCATAATCGTCCATGCTCCCAATCTTAAAAAAATCCTTTATTTCTTCCATTTTCATGCCGAAGCTGCGCATTTTTTTATATTCGCAGAGCGTATATATGTCCTCTTCCGAATAATAGCGGTAGGTTCCTATGCGCCTGGGCGAGAGTATCCCGGCTTTTTCATAGTAACGGATAGAATCAATGGGAATATTGGTCAGCTTAGAAACTTCCGATATTTTGTAATTCATACAACGGCCCCCCATTGCTGCCCTTCCTTAATCTTCGTAGCCCCGGGGATGCGAGCGATGCCACGCCCAGGCATCCTGGATTATCCTTCGAAAATCGCTTCGCGCCGGCGCCCAGCCTAATATCCTCGCCGCTTTTTCCGCGTTTGCCGTCAATGCCGCGGGGTCTCCGGCGCGGCGCCCGCTAATCGTATAGTTTATGTCAACGCCCGTAACCTGGCGGGCTGTCTGAATAACTTCAAGCACCGTCGCGCCGTGGCCGGCGCCGAGATTGAAATAATCCGAGGCATTGCCGTTTTTCAAATATTCAAATGCCCGGATATGCGCGTCGGCCAAATCCAGGACATGAACATAATCCCGGGCGCAGCTGCCGTCTCGCGTGGGATAATCGTTGCCGAACACCTGCAGCGAGCCGTTTTGGCGCAGCGCTTCTTGCAGCACCAGGGGAATGAGGTGGGTCTCCCGCCGGTGATCCTCGCCGATATTGCCCTCCGGCGCCGCCCCCGCCGCATTAAAATAGCGCAGAGACACGGATTTGATCCCATAAGCGCCGTCGCACCAGTGGAGCAATTTCTCTATGGCAAGCTTTGTTTCGCCGTAGGGGTTAACCGGCAGGGCGCCGCTGTCCTCTGTTACCGGCACAACCTCCGGCTCGCCGTAGACCGCTGCGGTTGAGGAAAAGACCAGCTTATCCACGCCGCTGTCTTTCATGGCCCCCAGCAAGCTTATGGCGCCGCAAAGATTGTTTTCGTAATACATGAGCGGTTCAGCTATGCTCTCGCCCACAAGGGAAAAGGCGGCAAGGTGAATCACGCCCTCGGCCCCGGAAGCCAGCAGAACCTGTTTCAGCTTGTCCCTGTCCCGCAAATCGCCCTCAACCAGTTCACAGCCGCCCACAGACGCCCTATGACCTGTCGAGAGGTTGTCATACACCACACAAGGGTAACCGGCGGCTTGCAATTGCCTGACGCAATGGGAGCCTATATATCCCGCGCCGCCGCAAACGAGAATAGTCATACCGCAGTCTCGATACTCCTTTCGCCTGTTGGTAAAGCTGACAGCAAATTCGCTGCTTTGCACAGGCTACGAACAGTATAATATTCTTTATTGATAATTACAAGTTATCGTCAACAGCCCCGGTATGGTTTGACAAGCGTTTTACAAAATCCCAAAGTATGATATGATGATGGCATGGCAGGTGTGGCAAGATTGGAAGAGGTAAATCTATGTACAAGATTGCGGTTGTAGAAGATTCCCCCGATTACACGCGACTGCTGCTTGACTATGTAGAAGCGTGGCGCAAAGAAAGCGGCGACTGTATACGTGTTACGACGTATACGGATGGCGCGTTATTGCTCGAGGATTTTCAACGTGATTTTGATATTATCCTTATGGATATTGAAATGCCGCTGACAGACGGGATGTCCGCAGCGGAAGAAATCCGAAAAACCAATTCCGAGGTCGTCATTATCTTCATCACCAACTTAACACAATACGCCATTCGCGGTTACGCGGTAGACGCCCTTGACTATATGTTGAAGCCGATAAGCTATTTTGCGTTTAAGGAACGGCTCAATAAAGCTATTCGCCGCATTAAGGGACGGGAAGCCCACTATATTACCATTAACGAGAACCGTACTGTCAAAAAGCTGCAGACCACAGACATTCATTATGTGGAATGCCGAAACCATACGCTCATGTTTCACACGGAGCACGGCGTCATTTCCACGACGGGCAAGTTAGGCGATATTGAGGATAAACTGAAGGAGTATCATTTTTTCAGAAGCAATAACTGTTATTTAATTAACCTTCGCTATGTCGATACGGTGCGCGGCAGCTGTACCATCGTGGCCGGTAAAGAACTCATGATAAGCCAGCCGCGTAAAAAGGCTTTTATTCAGGCGTTCACCAATTACGTCGGAGGGTGGTAGAGTGAACGATATTCTCACAGACATACCGCGTATTAATACCGCGGTTGCCGAATGGAGAGTGTTGACTTATATATAGATATATGATATTATGATCCCATCAAGATCAGGAAGGAGATGGGATTATGCCAAAATGTAAGGAGTGCGGTTCGGAGAGAACAGTAAGAAACGGCA
>JAISZF010000210.1 GCA_031269415.1 Clostridiales bacterium | reverse complement strand
GCTGATCCAACCCTGCTCATGCCTCGTTTTAATCCGGGAGATATCCACCTCCGCGACAACGCAGGCCGCTCCGGCGATCTCCGCCGCCTTGCCCTGAGCGCCGCTCATTCCGCCAAGGCCGGACGTGACATACAGCCTTCCCGCCAGATCCTGATCCTTTGGGATGTTAAGCACCAAGCGGCCCGCGTTCAGCAGCGTGTTGAATGTGCCGTGAACAATACCCTGAGGTCCGATATACATCCATCCGCCCGCGGTCATTTGGCCGTAATTAGCCACGCCCATTGCCGCCGCGCGGTTGAATGACGCTTGGTTATCGTATATCCCCGTCATCAAGCCATTCGTCAATATGACCCTTGGCGCGAATCTATGCGAACGGAATAAGCCGAGCGGATGCCCGGACAGCAGAACCAGCGTTTGCTCATCCGTTAGTATCTCCAAGTATTTCTTGGTGAGCCTATACTGCATCCAATTTTGAAACACCTGGCCTGTTTCCCCATAAGTAACCAGCTCGTAGGGATAAAGCGCGACATCGAAATCCAGGTTGTTGTCGATCATCACCTGAAAGGCTTTGCCCTCAATACATCTCCCCGAGTATTCGTCAATCGGTTTCCCAAAGATCCTGCCCTTGGGACGAAAGCGATAACCGTAAATCCGCCCGCGCTCTTCCAGCTCCTTCGCGAATTCCTTAGCCATGACACCATGATGTTCTTTGGGTATGTAGCGCAGCGCGTTTTTTACAGCCAATACTTTATCCTCGTCGGATAAGGACGCTTCGCGCCTCGGCGCGCGCCGAATCAGCGGCTCAAAAGCCTCTGGATTCGGAAGATCGGGGTCCAGCCGCGCGGCGGCGGTTTCTTTAATTGTACTCATAATAACCACCCGTTAGACATATTTGTTTATCTCAATGACTTCGCCTTTTTTGATCACCCGGCGAACAAGGTTTGTACCGTAGCGATAAAAGATGTAATCCAAATCCGGGGCGTCCCAAATGACCAAATCGGCCTGTTTACCCACTTCGATACTGCCGGCTCGGTTACAGCGCCCAATCGCGGCGGCGCCGTTGAGGGTGACGGCGGTCAGCGCCTCGGCGGGCGTCAGCCTGTATTTCAAACCGGCCAAATACATCGGAAACTGAAGATTCAGATTCGGGCTGGAACCGGGGTTGAAATCCGTGCATATCGCCACCGCCACCCCCGCCTCAATCATATCGCGGGCGCGCGCGTAGCCTTTGCCCAGGCAGAAAGATGTGGCTGGCAAAAGACAAGCCACAACGCCGCGTTTCTCCAACGCCCTGATACCCGCGCCGCCGGTTCGGATTAAATGCTCGGCGGAGATACAACCCATTTCCGCGGCCATTTCCGCGCCGCCGATGGGATCGATCTCATCCACATGCGCCTTGGGGATCAAGCCGTACTCAACAGCTTTGCCCAATACGCGCCGGGACTCTTCAGGGGTAAAGGCCGCGGTTTCGCAAAAGACGTCGCAGAAGTCCGCCAGCCCTTCCGATTGTACAGCGGGAAGCGTTTCATCGCAAATCAGATCAATATACGCGTCGCGGTTATCCGTAAATTCCGAGGGAATGGCGTGCGCCCCCATGAATGTGGGCGCTAGCTCAACCTTGCCGGTTTTATTGAGCTTTTTGATCACCCGCAACTGCTTAAGCTCGTCTTCGACGTTAAGGCCGTATCCGCTTTTGCATTCCGCGGTGGTGGTCCCGTGGGCCAGCATGATGTCCAGCAAAGCCGCCGACTTTTCATACAACTCCGCTTCTGTGGCTGCGCGGGTATGCCTGACGGTATCCAAAATGCCGCCGCCCGATTTAAGGATATCCAGATAGGATTCTCCGGCCAGCTTTCTGGCCGTTTCTTTTTGCCGCCAGCCGCCAAAAACCAAATGCGTGTGCGCGTCCACAAGCCCCGGTGTGACGAGCCGACACTCACAGTCAATAACTTTGCCGCCTTTAAGCGATTCATCCGAAGAACCGACATAAACAAATGTGCCGTTTTCTATGCCGACAGCGGCGTTTTCAATCAGCGTGACCTGTCCTTGGGAGTCTCCTTTACGGGCCGTGTTTCCTGTTGGAGTTGCCAGAAGGCCAATGTTTCGCAGCAGTAAATCCATAATTACGCGCCTTTCCAAACTCGGGTGTGTTTGATATAATAGACTGTGACGCAGGGCTAATTGATATCTGGGCTCACACCCGGATGTGGATTTATTGATTTTACAATTATCATTGTAACTAGAGAGGATATAAATATGCAAGCACAATTTACAATTATTCGTCTTATAGCGGATATGGTGCATAAAAGCATTATAACCATAATAATTATATTATATTTTTTAATAAAGCTTGTATTTCATCCAGAATCTGCTATAATAATGGCAGGTGAAGTACGGGGAGGGTACAAGCTTGAAATCAAAAGACGTGCTGCGGCTATTACGAGTAACGAGATAGACCCTCTCGAAATACGTTAAAACAGGTGTTATCAGAACAACAAGGATGGTCAATGGACTCCTGCTTACAAGAGTTAAAGAAAAAAATGATTCCGTTAAAATACTCCACGCTGATATTATGGCAGAAGCGAAGTTGCCGGGCACTGATTACATTTTCCTTGTTCAAACGCTGTTGCACGAGAAAAATACACGCGCCTTGCTATTGCGCCTGCGTTCTGCGCTGAATCAGAACGGACATCTACTAATCGTTGATTTTGAGAAGAATGAGTGTGTGTCGTCGCCTGATGTCCACAATGGGTTTGAAATCCGCGATCTTATAAACATACTGACAGAGATTGGGCTTTATGTGAATAACGCAGAAATATTCTATCACGGAAATGATATGTTTATGGGCAAGGACGCATCATTATTTTTTATTGACGCAGAGGTATATTAAGAATGGCTGTTATGCAAGCATATAACAAGATTACGGAGGAATAACGCTATGGCGTACAACATAACTAATATCGCGGACAGGGTACACGCAATTGACGAAGATGGTTTCGTACAATGCTTTCTACTTGAGGGTAATGAGAGCGCTGTGCTTTTTGATAGCTGCGCGGGCGGCGGCGAGAACTTCAAAAACGCCGTCCATTCACTTACGGATAAGCCCATTAAATTGGTACTTTCTCATTCCGATCAAGACCACACGGGCGGGCAGGAATACTTCAGCGCGCCAACTATGCACCCCGCCGAATACGCAAGGTACTTCTCAAAAGGCAATGAGGGAAAGCTGGTCGAACCTATGTGGGAAGGTCAAATGATTGACCTCGGCGGCATACAGCTTGAAGCTGTGCTTATACCCGGACACACGCCGGGCAGTATGGCTTTGCTTGACCGCGTAAACCGCCGTCTTTTCGTCGGTGACACAATATCTGATTCACAGATTTATATGTTTGGAGATGGGCGGGATTTGCGGGCTTTTATAGCGAGCTTGCACAAACTGGAGGCGATGAAGACGCATATAGAAACAATCCACCCCGCCCATGGTTCACCCTCGCTGACGACGGAGTGGTTCACCAAGACCCGCGCCGCCGCCGAAAAGCTGCAACGCGGAGAGCTTCCCCAAAAGGAGCCGCCGTTCAATTTGCCGTGCAAGCTATACAGCTATGATGGAGTAAATCTCCTATATCGTGAGGTTAAGCATGAATGAGACAATCAGATGAAACATATCTTATTCGATCTTGACGGTACTCTGACTGATCCAAAAATAGGGATAACACGGTCTGTACAGTATGCTCTTGAGAGTTTTGGCATTGACGTTGCACTTGATGGGCTTACTAAATTTATCGGCCCGCCGCTTCGCGCCTCATTTACAAATTATTTTGGATTCAACGCGGTACAAGCTGAACAGGCGGTTGTCAAGTATCGCGAATACTTTTCCGAGCGTGGTATATTTGAGAACAGAGTATATGCAGGTACCCCCGAATTGTTGAAAAAACTTAAAGGCAGAGGGTGGAAAATTATCCTTGCCACGTCAAAGGCGGAGATCTATGCTTGGAAGATACTTGAACACTTCACATTTGTGTGCGGAGATACGCTTGATGGCTCACGTTCGGAGAAAGCGGCGATTATCCGGCGCATACTCAATAACGTGGATGGCATTAAACCCGGCAGCGCTGTTATGGTGGGGGACCGCGAACATGACATCATGGGCGCGAAGGCAAACGGTATGGCTAGCATTGGCGTTCTCTACGGTTACGGTGATAAAACCGAGCTGACAAAAGCAGGCGCGCTGACACCGTTCGCCTTGGGATTAAAGGTGAGCCGTACCCGTATGTAGTGCCGCTATCCTATGGATTTGAATTACAGAACGACCGAAACGAGATTCGGATTTACATTCACGGTGCGATCGAGGGATTCAAGAACGATTTACTTGCCCGCGACAATCGTGTATGCGTCGAATTTGACATTTTTCACCGTAACACGCTGACGGATATGAATATAACGACCGAGTATGAGAGTGTTATCGGTTTCGGAAAGGCCGTTCTTGCTGGCGGCGATGAAGCCATAAAAGGATTGGATTTGATTCTTGCGCATTGCGGTTTCGCAGGTTTTGAATATGATCACGCTGTTGCGGATGTTACGAGGGTGTATAGAGTTGAGCTTTATGAAGTCATAGGTAAGAGGTGGTTCGTAAAATGAAATTAGGCTTAGTAAACATAGGCAACGATGAGGCAAAGTATGCCAATAATTAATTTGAAGATGGCCAAGAGGCGAACCATTGAACAGAAGCGCGCATTCGTCAAAGGTGTTACCGATTTAGCCGTCGCTGCGCTGAATGTCGAACCGGCGTGGGTTACAGTAGTTATTGATGAATACGACCGTGAAAATTGGGCGACCGATGGGGAGACGCATTCTGACAAATTCGGCGAGGGATTTGGAATCAATAATACAGGTGAATCGCTATGACTTTTTGGGATTTTTGCGCCCCGTTTTATGACAGGGCAGAGCGGATGAACACAGCTTATACTGGTATGCTTGATTTGATATGCGATTTGACGCCGGCAGACGCGAGTGTATTTGAAGCGGCGGCGGGAACAGGCGCAATTAGTCTGGCGGTTGCGGACAAAGCAAAAAGTGTGGTCTGCACCGACATATCCGAGCACATGCTTAATGTCGCCCGGAAAAAGGCGTCCAAACGCGGCGTAGGGAATATCGCTTTCGATGCGAGAAGCCTTTTTGATACAGGCGAGCAGG
>JAISZF010000199.1 GCA_031269415.1 Clostridiales bacterium | reverse complement strand
ATTTATACATTAGGCGATAGTGGCTGGTCGTTACAGCCGAAAGTGGTAGACATGGTTAAGTATATTGCTTAATCAGGTTGAACTTTAAAGAAGAATATAGGATTCCTATGTTTTCCTATGTTTTTCATAACGGCAAGTTACAATCCCAATTGACATTCGCCGCAGGCTTGGACTTCACGAGGGCGACAAGATCGTTTTCGCGGAGCAAGATGGAAATATCGTTATTTTCAACTCTAACTCGCCGGCTTGGGAGCAACTTCAATCGGCGTTCGCGGGCGAAGCGAAGCGCGTCGGTTGGAGCGGCGAAGACGACGTAGCCGCTTACCGCAAGGAAATTCGCCGCGAAATGGGGAAAGAACGACGCGGACGTTCTTATTGACACGAACATTATCATTTCCGCCGCGCTTTTCCCCAACCAGCCGAGCGCCTTGCCGTCGAGCGCCCGGAAATAATGACTATCAGCGAATTTTTGAAGAAGTACGCTTAACCGATTATCAATAGGAACGACTATCAAATCAGAGGTGATAAAATGTCCGGTCATTCAAAGTTTTCTAATATTAAACATAGAAAGGAAAGGAACGACTCCGCTAAGGGAAAGATCTTTACGCGCCTGGGCAGGGAGATTGCGGTGGCCGTAAAATCGGGCGGGGCTGATCCGTCCGCCAACGGCAAACTGCGAGATATTATCGCCAAAGCCAAGGCTGGCAATATGCCGAACGACACGATCGATCGCAGTATTAAGAAGGCGGCGGGCGACCTTAACGCGGTCAATTACGAGAGCATAACATACGAGGGCTACGGACCCAGCGGCGTCGCCGTGATCGTAAAGGCGCTGACGGATAACCGCAACCGCGCCGCCGCGAACATACGCAGCGCGTTTACCAAGGGCGGCGGCAATATGGGCGCGACAGGCTGCGTGTCGTTCCTGTTCGACGAGAAGGGTTTAATCGTTCTCAGCCGCGAAGACGGCGAGGTTGACGAGGACGAACTGATGATGCTGGCGCTGGAAGCGGGCGCGGAGGATTTTTCCGTCGAGGAGGAGACATATGAGATACTGACCCCGGCGGATAATTTCGGCGCGGTGAGAGAAGCCGTTGAAAACGCTCACCTGCCCGCCGAAATAATCTCCGCCGAGGTCACGCTGATACCGCAAACATATACCAGCCTGAATAACCACGATGATCAGAAGAAGATGCGCAAACTGCTGGATATGCTGGACGAAGAAGACGACGTGATAGATGTGTACCATAATTGGGAAAACGAAACAGAATGATTTACCACGTGAAATCACCGGGCGAAAGAGAATCCGTATACACACTCCAGACGCCCTTTGCCCGCCATTCCATAACCTCGTTATAGTCGTTTAAGGTATGAAGGTAAACTCGCGCGCTCAAAGCCAGCAGTCTGTCCAAAAACGGCTGATTGGCGCGTTCAGGCGGCATAACCACAACGGGGATTCCCTCGGTTTTTACGAACTCCACTACCTGATCCTCGGTGTCCGGCGTGGCGTAGAGCGTATACAGGATGTTCGGATACTTGTATATTTTATTGATCACGTGATACATGTTCTGGTTGTACACTTGGACTATAACGCGTTCAAGCACGGCGGGGTCCACTCTTTCCGCTGTGTCATACATTATCTGAAACTGTTTGGCGATCCGCTCGTCAGTCAGATCGTACGATTTTGTATCTGTTACCATATATGTATCGCTGTGTTGTGAAAGGAATCGAATGAATTGTTCGTAGGATGTAGGCGTATATTTACCCTGAATCTTTCCTGAGGAAAACTCAGCCCATGCCGGCGCGATATTCTCCGCGCCCCAGTCATGTACGCCTACCAGCACGTCGTCGGACGTCAGGTTGAAATCCAGTTCAAACACCCGATGCCCTATACTATAGTTATATTCCACGGCCTCTATGGTGTTTGTGCCCTGAACTCCGTCGACATTTCCTCCCGCGTGGGCTACCAGCCCGGCGGCTGTGTTTGTCCACTCCGGCGCGTAACCTCCCGCCGCGAATACGGCGGCTGCGCTGTCGGAGCAGCCGGGCAGTACGAGCAGCGCGCACAGAGCGGCCCAAAAGAACCTCATAGCGTCATCTCCTTTTTTTATAGAGTATAACACATTTAAAAAAAATATAAAGGTGGAAATCAATTGAATATATCACAAACTGTCGAACGGTTTAAAGCTTATACCGATCGTTTCAACGCGATCCATCAAGCCCTTAACCTGTTTTCATGGGATATGGCGGTCGGCGCGCCAAAGGGCGGAACCGAGTCCCGCGCCAAATATGTGGGCATTTTATCCGCCGAGGAATTTTCAATGCGCGTTTCGGATGAAATGAAGGGGTTTCTGGATGCGCTGGAGCCATACGGCGAATCGCTGGATGAAATCACGAAAGCTATGCTGCGGATATGCCGCCGTTATTATTACGCGTATAAAAAAATCCCGGTTGAGGAAATGAGGGAATATTCAGAGCTTTTACCGCGGGCCGAAGCCGTTTGGGAGAAGGCGCGGGAGGAAAATGATTTCGCGTCGTTCGCGCCGATCCTTGACCGGATTATCCGGTATCAGAAAAAATTCGTGGAGTACAGGGGGTATGAGGGCCATCCATACAATACCCTTCTGGATGATTATGAGCCCGGTATGACGGTAGAGAAGCTTGACGTTTTCTTTAATCGCATGAAAGAGGTGATTGTGCCGCTGCTTAAACGGATCGCGGCTTCGGATGGGCGGCAAGATAAAACCGGATTTGTCAATCGCCTTGTTCCCGTCGACAAGCAAAGGGCTGTAGCGGGGTTGCTGATGAAAACGGTCGGATTCGACTTGAACAGAGGTATGCTTAAGGAGAGCGCCCATCCGTTTACTAACGACTTCGGGAAGAATGACGTACGGATCACGACGCATTATCATGAGAACGCCTTTCTGTCCTCATTCTATTCGGTTCTGCATGAATGCGGACACGCGATATACGAACAGAACAAAATGGACACGATAGCCGACACCATTCTGGACACGGGGATTTCCATGGGTGTGCATGAGTCGCAGTCGCGGTTCTATGAGAACATTATCGGCAGAAGCGAAGCTTTTTGGGAATATATTTACAATGGTCTTATGGAGATACTAGGCGATGATTTCAAAGACGTGTCCGCGCGTCAGTTTTATGAGGCGGCCAATGTCGCCAAGCCCTCGTTAATTCGGATAGAAGCAGACGAGCTTACCTACTGCCTGCACATTATGGTGCGTTATGAGATAGAAAAACAGTTGTTTTCAGGTGATTTTGACGTGAATGAGCTCCCCGGCGTCTGGAACGCGAAGATGAGGGAATACCTGGGGGTTGAGCCCGCGGCCGATTCAGCGGGAATATTGCAGGACATCCACTGGTCCGACGGGTCATTCGGATATTTCCCGTCGTATGCCATCGGCAACGCCTACGCCGCGCAGATCCTTCACGTTATGCGCCGGGACATTCCGGTTGAGAATTGCGTTCGTAATGGGGATTTTAAACGCATTCAGGAATGGCTGACCGAGAAGATCCATAGGTTCGGCTCCCTGAAAACGCCGTCGGAGCTGATGGAAGAGCTTTGTGGGGAGACGCTGAACGCGGAGTATTACGCGGAATATCTGACGGAGAAGTTCAGCGCGGTGTATAATCGGTCTGGCGTTTTGATTTTGCCGCGTCCGCATATTCGACAAAATTATTTTTGCTGATTCACCTTCAGTTAGTAGAATTCATCATCACGTATATTCATTAATTAAAACTGGAATAAAACCATTGCCAAAATCAATATATTATAGTAATATTATACCATAAATAATTTTACAGTTTGGGGACAAGCAAGAACGCTGAACTGTGAGATAAATAGTTTTTGCGCTTAGGCTGTCGTCTTGAGCCGGCTTTGTGAAAGGATGTGGTTTAGATGAGCATGGTCGCTTTCTTTGCATAATTCATGGCTGACGCGGGCGAAATATCTATTCACGCAGGGTTAAAATGAATCGAATGAACGATCGTGAAGTGTGGTAACTATTGTGTAAAAGATTAGAGGTGCATTAAATGCCGTTAAGTAGAAAGATCCGTGCGTTGACCGCTTTTTTGCTGGTCGTTGCGCTGAGTATCGGTTCATTACAGATTAATTACGCTAATGAATTGATTCCCGGCGGCAACACGGAGATAAGCGAAACGGGGCAATTGACGGATACGGAAAGGGAAAATGATTCCGGGCCGACGGCTAAGGCGTCGACGCCAAGTCTGATGTCCGCCACAGACGACCAGATAACGTACAATATTTATTATTACAGAACCTCTGACAAAAAATACGAAGAATGGGTATTATACGCGTGGCCGAACGGCGGCGCGGGGAGTGACTATTCCAGCTATACGGTCGATGCGAATAAATGGGCTAAATATACATATACCGTAAATAATAATAGCATAGGATTCTTTTTACATCATAACTCTGGTATAGACTATCGCGACGCATATGGAAGCGAAAGATTCGTTACCGCCCCCGCCGGAGCCTCCTCAGTAGATATTTATATTGTGGAGGGCAAAGAACCAAACTTTACATCCCTGTATACATACAGACTGCATTACATAAGACAGGATAATGATTTTACCGCGTGGCAGGCTAATATTTGGTCCGGCAATATCAGCGGTAGCAGTTATGATTTTACCGTTGAAAGCGAACCCGGAGGTCAAACCGGCGTCGTTTCCTTTACTACAGTTGATTCGACGGCTACTTTTTTCATACACGAATATGGAAAAGCGGCAGGAGAAAGAGATCCCGCGGACAGTACGATTACTTTGACGCTTGACCCGGACGCCATCAACGGCAACAGCGGCGACTTTTACATACAATCCGGAAGCACGGATGTCCTCACGACCGACCCTCGGGCGCTCAACACGTTTAATGTCTATTACTACAGGCAGGGCGGCTATGCCCACGATAATGGTAACTGGAACGCATGGTACTGGGACGCGGATACAAACGGGGCTGGAGCGGATTCAAGCAATTTTGGAGCCAGTGTCACGGATGGCTGGGGAAAAATAACCATATCGTTGCCAGCCACAAAATTGGGATTGATCCTAAAGGCAGGCCCCATCGACGGCAATAAGGTTACGGATGGCAATAACAGGCTGCTGCAATTACCTTCGGGGCAAAACACAGGAGATTTCTACCTGGTTGAGGGCGATGATACAGTTTATTCAGAAAAGCCGATAACCTTAGCTAAAGTAGTCAGCGCTATCGCGGTCGAGCTAAAAAAGGTTGAAGCCGTTCTTAATATCTATCCTGACGAGCTTAACGCGTCTGATTTTAAATTGTACGATATCAGCGAAGGTTCGTCCGGAACGGAAGTATCCGCAAATGTTCTGATAACGCCTTACATCAATTTGGGCGGCAAAAATGTTATTGTTTTCAACACCAATACGCCATTAGATCCCAACGCTCATTATGAGGTGCGTTATACATCCCCGGAAATAATTACCTCAGGCAGCGTAACAATGCGCAAGATATTGAACAGCTTCACCTACTCCGGCAACGACTTAGGTTTAACCAAATCCAGCGACGTTTGGACATTCAAATTATGGGCGCCCAGCGCTAAAAACGTCGATGTCGTAATATATAACAAGCCAAGCGACGGTGACTATAACAGCGCTGGCAAATTATCGGACACATATTATGAGACCAAAGCGGTAAGTACAACCGCAATGACGCTGAGCGACTCAACCGGCGTATGGTCAACCGCCAGTGTGCCGGGCCCTATTGACGGTAAATACTACATGTACAAGATTACGTACCCAGACGGCACAGTAACATACGCGGTAGACCCATACGCGCGTTCCACAGCGCCAAACGGTCAGCTTACTTATGTTATTGATATGGATGCCAGCGCGGATGTAGGCGAGGCAGCAGCCGCGGACACTTCCGGTTACTCCTATACAAAGCCAACGGACGCGATCATTTATGAGCTGCATGTGCGGGATTTCTCCATAGACTCAACTTCCGGCATGACGTACAAAGGCAAGTATCTGGCGTTTACCGAAGTGGGTAAAAAAACGTCAGGCGGCAACGCGATAGGCATAGATCATTTAAAGGAACTGGGTGTAACGCATGTTCAGTTGCAGCCTGTGTTTGATTTCGCTTCGGTCAACGAGTTAGGCGACCTGACATATAACGCCGCGGACTCCTTTAATTGGGGTTA
>JAISZF010000168.1 GCA_031269415.1 Clostridiales bacterium | reverse complement strand
TTGTTTTGCCCGCGCCGTTGTGACCGATAAACCCGCAAATCTCGCCGGGCGCGATGCGCAGCGACAAATCGTCGACAGCGCGTTTGTTTCCGTATGTTTTTACCAAGTGATCAATTTTTAACATTTTCAGCCTCTTTTTCAAAATACTCGAAGTGTTCTACGTGAAAATCTTCCTTTAGCTTATCGCAGCACAATGTAAGCGATTTTATTTTCATTGCCTGACCTCCGGCTTAAATTTCATAGCGGAAGTATATAGCGCACCGTCATTGAATCCCTAATCCTATTATGCTATACTTTACAAAAATATTCAATGAGCAAACGCGGGGTGAACTTAACTTGAACAGAAATGAATCCGAAATCGGCGTTCCGAAACGCATCCTCGAAATGCGCCGGCTTATTACGCGGCCGGGAACCGACAATGTTATTTTTAAGTCGGATCCTCGCTTATTTTACTCGCAGGGCCGCTGCATGGCCGAGTTTGAGGATCATTACCCCGAATACGTTCCGCTTATCGACTCTCAGCCGTCGTACTCCGCGCTCAGCTTGAAACAATTACGCTGGTATTTCACATGGCGCGCCGCGATCAGAAAGGGACGGGCGGATAGTTCCGGGCTATATTACATATACCTCTATCTCTTCGAGCTGATAAACAATATCGGCGTAACCGGCAGCTCTGAGGCGATTGAGCGTATGGCTTTCGTTATCAACGCTTATAAAAACGATTTCGCGGGCGGCGTCCCCATGTTTAAAACATGGTTTCACGACTATTACGCGCTTAACAGCGTGGACGAGCCTTTTCCAGAACTCGTCAGAAGGCTGGATTTGTCGGACTTGTTTCCGATCGACTCATTCGAGGATACGCTTGAGTACGCGTACGTCCTGCGCATTGGCGGCTCGGATATATTGGATGATCCCTTTATCGTCGGCTTTGGTTTTTTAAGGTTCGCGAGATGTCTCAACGCGGTTATAAACAACCTGAAACCGTTGTTTAAGATGTACGGGCAAGATATTGAGACTTTATTTGAAGGTTCTTTCAGAGGTGATAATGAATGGCTTCCTTATCTCCACGCCATTTTCTGTAACCAAAGCCCGCCATGCGACAAGGTTTTCCGATTCGGCACGCAAGAGCAGTATATTTGCGTCAGAGGAGATTGGAACCGAAGGGTTATGCGGTATGATCCCGTAAACGTGTCGGTTATCCGCCTGATTATTAAGAAGACCGCGTCCGCGCTTAACCCGCGGTCCACCGGTTACGACGGAGAAACGTCCAAGCCAAGGTTTACGCCGTATACGGCGGTAGTCGGCGACCGCTATTTCGGCGAGATTATTGCCACAACCGCCGAACAATGCTTATCCGGGCGGTATGACCGCGAAATACTTCCGACGGCGCTTGAATTGGAAACGCAAACCGGACCGCCGGTTGTAAAAGCGATTTGGAAAGCTCGGGCCGTCTCCGCGGAGTCACGCTCCGCCGCGGAGATTGCGCGGCAGTTTGTGTCTCAGGCACGGATACTGGCCGGCTTCACTGACGATTACGATTTCTCGGAACCGCTGCCGGAGCTGACGGCCGGTAAATGTACGTACTCCATGCTCGGTCTGCCGCAAACGCGTATGTATTTAACTTGGCGGACAAGGTATAAACATAACAAGCAAACGGGCGCGAACCCTCTGTTCGCGAAGATTTACGCAAACGAGCTGATAAACAGGATAGGCGCGGACACGGATATGGATATATTGGAGAAACTTGCCGCCTTGATTCAATACGCGCCCGATCTCTCCGAAACCTTCTTGGATTTTTATGTGACGCGGCGGGTTGACGCGCCGTTTTCAAAACTCACGCGACAATTCGGAATAATCAGGTATTTTCCCCATATAACGATACAGGACAGGGAATTTGAGGACTGGTACGGCTTATTCGCGGATAAGGCGTGTGATAAATTCCGCGAAAGCGCCTTTTTTTCGGAGCAAAACGAAGCGGTATTGGCTGGCGCGTTCAATTACGCCATAAAAAAACTGCGGGAACTCTTTGAAAACGCTGGCCTTACGTTTCTGATACTGTTTCTGAGAATGGACGAGCAGCGCCGCGCCCATTGGTCGGCCTTCTCCAGCGCGGTCTGTCTGGCGGATTACAGCTCCTATACGGCCAATATGTATGTGAACCTATCCGAATATGATTCATACTCGTACTATTTCGCTCACCGGAAGTGGCGGTGCGAGTCGGCGTCCGCCGTGGACGATAATTCGCTGTATCTGATTGGCTATATCCTCAAACGGCTGGAGTTTCATCTTCGCAAGCTTAAACGTCATGGATCAGCGTCCGTACCTCCGCGAATTCATCAGACGAAGATAAAAGCCATGTTTTCGCCCGCCGAATCGTACGCCCGTTATATTTCATTGATAAAAAGTGATGAGTTCAGCAACGCTATTGACAGCGCGTTCGCGGAGTTTACCGCGCCGAAGCCTGTGAAGGTTGAGGTGGATACTTCCCTGCTGGACAGCGCGCGGAAATCCGCCGACGAAAATTTTGAGAAACTGATGGCGGACTACGGGGAAGAACCGATCACGCAATCTACAAGTCAGCCGGAAGTTATAACCGAAACCGGCTGGGGCGCGTTCGTTTCGACTCTAAGCTCCGTACAGCTTCGCGCCTTATCCGCGGTATTGGAAGGAAAACAGAACATACTGGCCGCCTTGGCGCGCTCCGAAGGCGTAATGGCCGAGGTGCTTATCGAATCCATAAATGAGGCGGCGCTGGACCGCGCGGGTGATTATATAATAGAAGACACGGATGAAGGTCCGAAGGTTTTCGAGGAATACAGAAACGCGTTGGAAGGGATGATATCCGTAAATGGTTAACCGACAAGCCCCGCGGCGCGTGGCGTCCGCCGTGATGAACTCACTCAAGGGGGGCGTGACGCCGCGCGTCGGGCTGGAATATATAGCCGTAGGGCGCGCGCGGGAGATAAACGCGCTGCTTCACGATATAGACATTATAAAAGACGGCGGCGCGGCGTTCCGCTTTATAGTCGGGCGCTACGGCAGCGGAAAGAGCTTCCTGCTTCAAACCATGCGCAACTACGCCTTGGATCGCGGATTCGCGGCGGCGGACGCCGATCTCTCGCCGGAACGGCGGTTGGCGGGTGGCGGCAGGCAGGGCCTCGCGACATACAGGGAATTGATCCGCAATATCTCCGTCAAAACCCGTCCCGACGGCGGCGCGCTGCAGCTTATCCTGGAGCGGTGGATCTCGTCCATTCAATCGGATGTCGTCGTGGAAACGGGGCTTTCGAGCGACGCTCCCTCGTTCAATGAAGCTGTGTATAAACGCGTCCATCAGGTCGCCCAGGATATGGAATCCATGGTAAACGGGTTCGATTTCGCGAACGCGGTAATGGTTTATTACAGGGCGTATATCACCGGCGACGACGAACTGCGCTCCAATATATTGAGATGGTTCCGCGGGGAGTATGCCACGAAGACCGAGGCGAAACGCGACTTCGGCATAAATTTGATCATCAACGACAATAACTGGTATGATTTTATCAAGCTGCTGTCGGGATTTCTGGTAAAAGCCGGGTATAATGGCCTGCTGGTGCTGATAGACGAACTGGTGAACCTCTTTCGCGTCCCCAACGCCATAACGCGCCAGATCAACTACGAGATGATCCTGATGATGTACAACGACATGCTTCAAGGCAAGGCGCAATACCTGGGCTTTTTCATGTGCGCCACACCGCAGTGCCTTGAGGATCAGCATAAGGGAATATTCAGCTATGACGCCCTGCGTTCCCGGCTTACCGAGGGACGTTTCGCCACGGAGAACAGCAAGGATCTGCTGGCGCCAATCATTCGCCTGGAACCCCTCACCCATGAAGAAATGTATGTGCTGCTGGAAAACCTGGCGCGGATACACGCTGATCTCTATAACTATGAAGTCAGCGTGTCACACGAAAACCTCATCTATTTCCTGCAGGTTGAATACGAGCGTATCGGCGCGGACACGCATATCACGCCGCGTGAGATCATAAGGGATTTTATTGAGCTGATAAATATTATCTACCAGAATCCGGAGAAATCCATAGCGGAGATATTGGGCGGCGCGCGGTTTATCATAACGAACGAGTACGATCCTACGGATAAGTTCGCCGATTTCGAAGTATAGCCGTCGTTGGAAAACATTTGAAACGGGGATAAAATGGATACGTTTAATAGACTTTCGCCGTTCATACGGGAGTTTATTTACCGCGGCGGGTGGATTGATCTTCGTGAGGTACAGACTGCCGCATGCGAGATCATCTTCAATTCGGACAGAAACCTCCTGTTATCAGCGGGCACGGCCTCCGGCAAAACGGAGGCCGCTTTTTTGCCCGTGCTTACGCTGCTGACGGAGGATCCGGCGTCTTCTGTCGGCGTTATGTATGTCAGCCCGCTTAAGGCGCTGATTAACGATCAGTTTACGCGCCTGGAGGAACTGCTGCGGGAAGCGAATATCCCCGTATGCAAATGGCATGGGGATTCTTCGCGGACAGGCAAAACCAAACTCCTGAAAAATCCTGAAGGCGTGCTGCAGATAACGCCGGAATCCCTGGAGAGCCTGCTTATGAAGCGGCGCAAAGCTGTATCCCGGCTGTTCGCGGATCTGCGATTTATAATTATAGACGAAGTACATTATTTCATGGCTAACGAACGCGGCACACAACTGCTGTGCCAGTTGGAGCGCGTACAGCGTTTGGCGGGCTGCCGGCCCAGGAGGATCGGGTTATCAGCCACGCTGCCGGATTATTCCGGGGCGGAAGAGTGGCTTAACACCGGCAGCGGACGTCTCTGTTCCACGCCGGAAATAACCGCGGCAAAACGCAAATTGGGTATTCAAATGCGGCGCTTCTCGCCGGACGGAACCGGTGAAAACGCCTCGCGGCTTGAATTTCTTTACCGAAGGACGCTGAATAAGAAGTCGATAATCTTCGCCAAATCGCGGGCTGAGGTGGAGGAGATAATAAGCGGGATGCGCCGCGTCGCCAAAACACGCGGCACGGGGGATATTTATTACACCCATCACGGCAGTATCTCGGCAAGCCTGCGCGCGGAAGCCGAACAGGACATGAAGAACAGCGAAACGCCCATTGTCGCCGGCGCTACGCTGACTCTGGAATTGGGTATAGACATCGGTTCGCTGGACAGGGTTATTCAAATCGGATCGCCCGTTTCCGCGTCCAGCCTGGCGCAGCGCGTGGGGCGATGCGGCCGGCGCGGGCGATGCGGGCGGCGGTGCGACCGGTGGCGCGGACGACGCGGGCGTCGGCGCGGACGCGCCGGCAAGATTCGTCGAAACCGACCTCGCGGACATGACATGGGAAGAGATCCTCGCGGAGGCCGACGGCGATACGCTTACCTTTTGCGCCTGGGG
>JAISZF010000151.1 GCA_031269415.1 Clostridiales bacterium | reverse complement strand
GGCGCTTCTGCTTGCCGGCTGCGGGGGATCGGCGGGGACGCAAGCCCCGGCGGCGGACACGTCCGCCGCTGTATCGGAACAACCGGCCGCTGCGTCCAAGCTGACGGTTTGGTGCTGGGATCCCGCGTTTAACCTGTTCGCCATGACGACAGCGGGCGAGATATACAAGAAAGATCACCCGGACTTCGAGCTGGAGGTGCTGGAAGTGCCATGGGACGACATACAGACGCGCATAATCGCCGCCGGCACCAGCGGCAGTTGGGAGACAATGCCCGATATCATCCTGTGCCAGAACAACGCCTTTGAAAAGAACGCCGCCGCGTACCCAGATCTATTCGTGGATTTGACGGAAAGCGGCATCCCCTTCGGCGAACTGGCCGCGACCGGATACTCCACCATCGGCGGCAGGAACCTCGGCGTGCCCTTTGACAACGGCACAGCCATTCAGGCCCTCCGCACGGACGTCCTTGAGGAGGCTGGCTACACTGTCGCCGATTTTACGGACATCACTTGGGACGAATACTTAACCAAAGGCAAAGACGTCCTCGCCAAGACCGGCCACGCGCTTAACTCCGACACGACCGGCTCGTCCGACCTTATCATGATGATGCTTCAAAGCGCGGGATCCAGCCTGTTTAACGCCGACGGGTCGCTGAACATACAGGACAACGCGGTGCTGAAAGAGTCGCTGAAGGTCTATACCAGCCTGGTGAGCGAAGGCGTGCTGGTTCAGGTCAATAACTGGGACGAATACATCGCTACATTTATAAACGGAAATGTGGCGGGCACCATTAACGGATGCTGGATTCTGGCGTCTGTACAGACGGCGGAGGATCAATCCGGCAAGTGGGCTGTCACGAACGTGCCTAAACTCAACATTTCAGGCGGCACAAACTATACCGCGAACGGCGGTTCTTCCTGGGGTATTACCTCCAACACAAAGAGCAAAGACCTTGCCATTGACTTTCTGAAGACTACCTTCGTGGGCAGCCAGGAATTGTTCGACACCATACTGCCGTCTTCCGGGGCAATAGGCAACTGGCTCCCGGCGGCGGGAAGCTCCGTTTACACAGAGCCTCAGGCGTTTTTCGGCGGCCAGCCTATCTACGCTGACATAGTGGAATACGCGGGCAGCGTTCCCAGCACCAATTTCGGGGCTTATTACTATGACGCCCGTGACGCTGTCGCGGCGAAACTGCCGGAGATTATCAGCGGCGGCAATGTCGACGAACTGCTGAAGGCGGCGCAGGAAGACGCGCAGTTTACAATCAGCGGTTAAGGCCCAATCCGTTCCGCGTGTGGACGCCCGCCTGAATTTAAGGCGGGCGTGTATTATATCCGTTGGAAGGGGGTAAGGCGCTCCGCGCCGCTCGATGGATAAAAAAAAGGGACTGACGCTCTCAGGCAAGCATAACCTTATCGGCTGGCTGTTTCTGCTTCCCGCTTCACTAATGATTTTTTGGATGTGTTTTTACCCGATTGTGAGGGGCTTTATACTGTCCCTGTACAGCGGAAAGACCCCGGCGACAATGATTTTTGTGGGGTTCCGCAATTACGCGCGTATATTCAATGACGCCAACTTTCTGCTTACAATCAGAAACACCTTCATCTACCTTATTGTTCAGGTTCCGGTAATGCTCTTGCTGGCTATTATTCTGGCGTCCATGCTCAACAGCAAGGATCTGAAACTGAAGGGCATTTTTCGTACCGCCATATTCCTGCCCTGCGCTGTGTCTTTGGTCGCGTACTCCATAATATTCCGCTCGCTGTTCGCCACGGACGGGCTTATCAATCATATATTGATTAGCGCGGGCATTTTTACGGAGAATTATAACTGGCTCAACAACGGGCTGACCGCGAAAATAGTCATAATCGTGGCGTTGCTGTGGCGCTGGACAGGGTATAACATGATATTTTTCCTGTCGGCGCTGCAGAATATAGACTACTCTATTTACGAAGCGGCCCGCATTGACGGGGCCGGTGCTTTCAGCCAGTTCACGCGCATTACCGCGCCGCTGCTTAAACCCATGATCCTGCTGACGGCCATAATGTCCACAAACGGCACGCTGCAACTGTTCGACGAGTCGTTTAACCTGACGCGCGGCGGCCCCGGCAAGGAGACGATGACCATGTCGCACTATATCTATGAGACGGCGTTTCAAAAGTCGCCCAACCTGCCATACGCTTCCACCATATCGTATGTAATTTTGATTATGGTGGCCGTTATCGCGGTTTTGCAGATTAAGGTCGGTGATAAGAGATGAAACGGAAAGCGGTTTCCGGTTTGAGGTATGTGTTTTTAACTATTGTGTCATTGTTTTCAGTATTTCCGCTGTATTGGATGTTGATAGCGGCCACCAACAAAAACGCCGACATTATACGCGGCGCGCTTCTGCCCGGTCTTAATTTGGTGGAGAATTATAAAACCATGCTGGCGTCGCAGCGAATATGGCCCGCAATGCGCACGTCTTTTCTGATCGCGCTGGGCACGACGCTGATTGCCTTGCTGGTTTGCTCGATAGCCGGGTACGGGTTCGAGATATACCACAGCAGGAATAAGGACCGGCTTATGACCGTGCTGCTGATGGCTATGATGGTGCCGTTCGCCGCGACGATGATCCCCCTGTTTCAGATGTTTTCGTCTATGCGTATGATTAACAATATATTCGCGGTAATACTCCCCACGGTTTCGACGCCGTTTTTGATCATGATGTTCCGGCAGAGCGCGCGGAGTTTCCCGCATGATATTATTGAGGCGGCGCGGATTGACGGGCTGGCGGAGATCGGAATCTTCTTCCGGATGTTCTTTCCCACCATGCGGAGTACATACGCGGCCGCGATGACTATTGTTTTTATGAACGCCTGGAATAATTATCTGTGGCCCAAGATAATACTGCAAACGGACGTGCTTACTATGCCGATGGCGGTTTCTAATATGATTCAGGGGTATCTGACGGATTATGGCGCGATAATGACCGCTGTGCTTATTTGTACATTGCCTACCGTGATTGTGTTTTTTGTTTTGCAAAGGAGCTTCGCGGAGGGTATTACCGGATCGGTGAAGCAGTAGGAAAAAAACACGTTCATCAGCCCGTAAACGGACCCGATGAACGCGTTTTTGTCTATCGTTAAAACAGCCTTACCAACCCGTAGATCTTCTCCCGAAGCAAATCCGCGACCAATTCGTTGCCTCGCGGGCTGTATACATTATTCATATAATACGCTCCGGCGGAGTCGTTCAGCACGGAGAGCGCGTCGGCTTTAATAAAGGAATTATCAATATACTTAAACTGAAACGGAATGATAGTGGAAGCCGTTTGATCCTCCTCCATGGCGATTACAATAACATCGTTGGGACGAAAATCTATTAAGTTAACCATCGACAGCATACGGCTGGCCTGCATACGCCCGTCAAAGTTGGCGCAGTTTACAACGCGCAAAGGCAGATTAATGGAAGCCTGCAGCCGGCTGGCTATGGTTTCCTCGTCGGACACCAACTTTCCAAATACCATACTGCCTCCGAAGATATACACCGTGCCGGCGTATCTTTCCGGCTGACCCACTGTGCGGCGCAGCCCGTCTTTTATATTCATGTGGGTATCGCTTCGGTCAGAAAATCTCCAAACATCTTCGGCGTCCAGCTCGACGGGCGGTAATATGGCTGTCCGCGAGAGCTTTTCAAAGGAAACCCCGGTAAGGACGCCCGGTAAGGACGATATATTCTGCCCGGCTTCCGTAAGCAGTTTGGCTGTACTGTATGATAAAAGAGCCCTATCCTCCGGAGACGGGCTTTTCAGGGCGCGTATCGTGGGGAGTCTCAAGGCGATAACAGGGCCGCCGCCTCCGCGTGCTACGGCGTCTTTAATTCCGGCCGCGAAGAAACGCTCTGTGGATAAAGTATGCAGCAGCGTATGGAGCCAGACGATCTTAACTTTACCCGGAATAAGTTTCGTAATATCGGCGGTCTCGCGTTTTCCGGGCATGCAGGCGATCAGAAGTACATCCCCGTCGCCTAAGTGGTTCTGTATAGTGTCGGAGGTAAACGCGTTAAACCTGAATTGACGCATACCCAGGGAAGCTCCGAGGCTGAATGGCATATCCAGCGTAAACAAATGCTTTATTCTGGTTTTCGCGGTTCCGGCGCTGTCCATAATCAGAGGCGCGGCTTTGGCGTCGGCCAGGATAGAGATCTCTTCAATACCCCGCCGCTCAAAATAGTCAAACACGGAGAGTCCGGTTGACAGCAGCGCCAAAACCTCCGCGCTGAAATCGCCGCTTAAACGTTTGATGTTTTCCGACGCGTCGTAGAGCGGAAGGAGATGGCCGTGGTGGATATTGGCAAAATTCGGCGCTGTTTTGTCGATATAGTTGAAGACGGTTTTTTCATTGTACACAAAATAGGATGTATCGAAATAATATTGTTGATTATTGTATTTCACGCCCACACGGGTCCAGTAGACGCCGAACGCCGAAATACGCGTTTCACGCAGAGAGTCGGCGGAGAAGCCGGCCTCGTCAATTACCTGACTTCCCATCATTACGCTGAACGAGAACAGTACGCCCGCCAATTCAGGCTGCTCAACCTGGGTGACAAACAGGCCGTTGACAATAAAAGCCCTGTAAGACAGCCTTAATTCGGTATCCGGAACCAGCTTTGCCTTAACCAGCGGTACGGAAGACGACGCCTGTCGGTTGGGATCAGGCAGCCTGACGCCCAAAAGCGCCGTCAGGACGCGCGATAATTCGTAATCGACTTGCGGGCCGTAATGAAGCACATGGAAATCAGTAAGGTCCGCTTCCGACTTAACCATGCCGCGGATGTCCAGCAGATACGCGTTTGTATTGCGCACCACGATCTCCTCAGCGATAGCGTTATAACGGAGCCTTCGCTGATAATCGGCGGCGAAACGATCCGGATCGCTCCCGTCGGCTGTGCTTACACGGGTGAAGGCCACTTCAGGAGCGGTCATTATGATCAGAGATGTCTGCGCTGGCAGATTGTCGCATATGTATTGCAGACTGTCATCCAATTCGTCGTCGCTGTACACATAGCTCTGAAACTGATCAAAGAATTCTGAGTCAAGCTTGTTCAAATGTTCCCGTGACAGATAAACACTGAGAGCTGAATTGGTTTTATCGGAGTATTTTATCATGCTCCGTTCCGAGATAATGTTGACCAGCACATAATCATATTCCCCGGAAAACATGGCCGTGGTAAAAACATTCTGCTCCAAGCCGGGGGCAGCCCGCAGGATGGCCTTCTTTTCTTCGTCCGTATACTGCCGGCCCTTCGCGATATAGCAGATCGACGCCGGTTCTTCGAAAATCTCGGCTGTAATAGCGACGTATTTTTTCAGATAACGGGTTATGCCGGCTAATTCGGAGCTTCCGCGCACGAGCAGACGCTGAGCTGGGATGTCCAGCGCCGCCGCTCCACCGGAGGATTGATTAATCCAGTCGGGAGCCGGGGCGCTGCTCAGCTCGCCTACGCAAAATTTGGATTTTGAAGACAATATAGGATATCCCAATTTCGAGTAAGTCCATTGCTCAACGCCCGGAATATCCATCAGTTCCGAGCTGAAAACAAAATGCGTCAGCTTATTCGCGCGCACGGCGTAAAACCCTACGACGCCATGGTCTTCGCGTATATCCTTTAAGGTAACGCAGCCATGCCTGATATCGGGCTCATTGAGCAGAGCGGTCACTTCATCGGGCGACAGCCGCTTCCCCGTATAATTGAGAGCCTCCGATTCCGCGAAAATACTCTGAATATCTGATATGTACGAGGCGCTGTCCACAAGCGCGCATTCCATCACAGCGTGAGCCATAACGTCAAAATCGGAGGAACTCTTGCCCTCCGTCAAGGGTTTTGCCAGTTTATACTGCGCCAGGCGAACATGCAGTTTGTCGGTAAAGCCTTTCATCTCTGGCTGCCTGATTAAAGTGAATATATCGTCCGGCCGTGCGGTATTGAGTCTGGGAAGCGCCGCCTCGGCCAATTTTCTGTTGAAGATATTATTGTCAAGATATAATGTATACTGAGGGCGCAGTCTGGTATTCTTTATAATCTGCTCCACGCGCTCGGCTTTGGAAATCCCATTGCCGCTTACGGAAGGAAAAATCAAGCAATCCCATACGCCCATCTCCTCCAGTCTGATACGGGCTGTTTGAAGCGAGCCGCGAGAGCAGCAGGCGTTCATAATGCCGCGGCGGATAAGCGTCTTAATGATCTCCGCGTAATTCTCATGAGTCTCCGAATCGCCGCCGTCAAAAAAAGTCCGGTCCAAATCCCATACAACAAGCCAGATATTGTCATTCATAGAAAAACCCCTGTAATTTGTTTTTGTGTCAAAATAAGCGTGTCTTCATCATAACATACGGCGGTAAAAATTAAAAGAGTCTTTAGGAACGACAATCCCGTAAATCTCTTGAGCAAGATCGGATGGGTTAATTGCGCAGGAATGATTTTTAAATGCCTCCATACATAATTTGTATATTTTGTAAAATACTAAACCTATATCTTAGGAGGAGGCCTAATATGCACAGATGGTTACGAACGTCTTCAGCGCTTGCCGCGATCCTCGCCATAAGTCTGACCGGCTGCGCGGCCGTCAATGAGCAGCCCGCCATTCGCGGCAAGGCTAGGGCCTACTATGGAAAGGGCACAAACCGTGTTTACCACCGCGGCGGCAGTTACAGCCTGCGGAGCCCCGAAGCGAATACCATCACAGTAACTCCCGCCGTTACCGGCTTGAGCGGCGAGGAACGATCCCAGAAGATTGCTGAAGCGGTTTCGCGGCTGGATGAAATAAAATCCGCCACAGCCGTTATAACCGGAAACACGGCTATCGTGGGCGTGGAGACAGACAGCCGGTATACGGATTCCGAGCTGATAGATATTAAGCGCCTGGTGGAGGAAAGGGTTAAATCCACTGATAAGGGCATCGATCATGTCAGCGTGACCACAGCCGGCGACATGGTGGGGCGTATAAACCGCATGCCCGACTCCGGTACAAGCGAGGATCCCGCGCTTGCGCCGCCCGGCGATTTTGTGCCGCGAGGCTAGACGCCGTCGGCGCTTAGCTGTATGATAGTATTATCGGCTATGGGCTTGCGCGGCGGCGAAATCTATGGCCGAGCGACGATCCGAGGGGGACATTAAAATGATAAGGCTGTATAAAGACGGGGTTTTCTTACGCGACGGAAGGGATATTGTGGAACACGGCGCGCCGATAGACAAGGATGAAGCGCGCCGTAACACAATCTCTTACGCGATACTCAAAGCGCACACATCTAACCCGAACGACATGACGAACCTGAGTATAACCTTTGACGCGCTGGCTTCTCACGACATTACATATGTGAATATAATTCAGACCGCGCGAGCCAGCGGATTGACGGAATTCCCGCTGCCGTACGTTCTGACGAACTGCCACAACAGCCTGTGCGCCGTGGGCGGCACGATTAACGAGGACGATCATCTGTTTGGGCTGACGGCTGCCAGGAAATACGGGGGCGTCTATGTGCCGGCGCACCAAGCGGTCATTCATCAGTATATGCGCGAGATGATGGCCGGCTGCGGAAAAATGATCCTGGGTTCCGACAGCCATACCCGCTACGGCGCTTTAGGTACAATGGCGATAGGCGAGGGCGGCGGCGAATTGGTCAAGCAATTGCTCTGTCAGACATATGACCTGCCCCTGCCGGAGATCGTGGGCGTATACCTGTCAGGTGAGCCGCGTGACGGCGTGGGGCCTCAGGATGTGGCGCTGGCGATAATAAAAGCGGTATTCGCCAACGGCTTTGTCAAGAACAAGGTTATGGAGTTTGTGGGCGGCGGCATTGAGAAACTCAGCGTGGATTACAGGAGCGGCATTGATGTTATGACTACCGAAACAACCTGCCTGTCGTCCATATGGCGGACTGACGACAGCGTGAGGGAGTATTATGAGATCCATGGCCGCGGCGAGGAGTACAGGGAACTTAAACCGGGCGGCGTGGCGTATTATGATTCGTTCATATTTGTTGATCTATCGCGAATAAAACCCATGATCGCGCTGCCGTTTCACCCCAGCAACGTATATGAAATCGATGAATTAAACGCGAACCTGGACGATATTCTGCGTGACGCCGAAGTAAAGGGCAACGCTCAACTGGAGAAGGTGAGTTTTTCTTTAAGGGATAAGGTGAGGGACGGGAAGCTCTTCGCCGATCAGGGGGTAATTTCGGGCTGCGCGGGAGGCACTTTTGAGAATATCTGCCGCGCCGCGGATATACTGCGAGGCAAATCCACCGGCAGCGGAGCGTTCGGATTAAGCGTGTATCCCTCTAGCCAGCCCGTATTCCTGGAACTGACTAAAAACGGAGCAATAGCCGATATTATGGAAGCGGGCGCCACAGTGCGATCAGCGTTCTGCGGCCCGTGTTTCGGCGCGGGCGACGTGCCGTTTAACAATGGGTTCAGCGTGCGCCATACCACGCGCAATTTCCCCAGCAGGGAAGGCTCGAAACCCACGAACGGGCAAGTCGCGTCCGTCGCGCTTATGGACGCGCGTTCGGTGGCTGCCACAGCGATAAATAACGGCGCTATAACACCGGCGACGGAACTGGAATCGCGGTATACGAAACCGGCCTATTATTTTAACAGGAAGGTCTACGACAACCGGGTATATAACGGGTTCGGGAAGCCTGATCCGTCCGCGCGGGTTCAATTGGGGCCGAATATTACGGATTGGCCGGAGATACCGGCGCTGCCGGAGCATCTGCTGCTGAAGGTAGCTTCGTATATAACCGATCCGGTTACCACGACAGACGAACTGATCCCCTCCGGCGATACGTCGTCATACCGATCGAATCCGCTGGCTTTGGCCGAATTCACCCTTTCGAGGAAAGACCCCGAGTATGTCGGGCGGGCGAAGGAAATCCGGGAAATCGCGTCGAAATGGCAATCTGGCGGTGAATTGCCCGGAGAATGGAAAGATATTCTGAATCTGTTAGGTGAGGATTACAGCCCGGCAAACACCGGAATCGGGAGCGTTATATACGCTGTAAAGCCCGGCGACGGATCCGCGAGGGAACAGGCGGCCTCATGTCAGCGCGTTTTGGGCGGATGGGCAAATATCGTAAGGGAGTACGCAACCAAGCGTTACCGTTCCAACCTGATGAATTGGGGCATGCTGCCGTTTGCGCTGGAAGACGGGCCGGAATTCGGACTAAACGCCGTAATCTTCGCGCCGGGCGTGCGCGAAGCCGTTCAGAGCGGCGCGGAAAGCCTTACCGCGTATGTTGTTGAAGATGGCGTGCTGCGTCCGTTTACACTAAAGTTGAACCCAATGGCAGGCATTGAGTCGGAGAGCGTCCTGGCGGGCTGTTTGATGAACTATTATCGCAATAAATGGAACAATGGCAGATAAGATTCTGTTTGCGGTAATACTTGCCATAATCACGTTTTCGTTTTCATACCGCGATTACGCGGCAGGCCGTACCGACGCGTATCTGCTTCGGGCCGGGATGATCTGCACACTGATCGCTGATTTCTGTATGCTAGTTATCTACAATAATATAATCGGATTGATATTCTTTATTTGCGCGCAAACAATATAT
>JAISZF010000135.1 GCA_031269415.1 Clostridiales bacterium | reverse complement strand
CGCCGTGTGCGCGAACGACCACGCAGGGCACGGTAAGTCTATTAATAAGACACGCGGGTATTTCGGAAAAGCGGACGGCTGGCGGCATATGGTAACAGATATGAAAAAGCTGCGCGATCTGACGTCCGCCGGGCTGCCGTATTTTCTGCTGGGGCACAGCATGGGTTCGTTTCTGACCCGCGCCTACTGCGCCTTATACGGCGACACCCTGGCCGGAGCGATCTTCTCCGGCACGGGCGACGCGCCGCCGATTTTGCCGTTCGCCCGGCTGCTTACGCGTCTGGCTGTAAGATTCGGCGGCCCTGAAAGGGAAGGGCGTATCTTTTATAAACTCTCAGGTCAGGCGTATAATAATAAGTTCAAGCCCAATCGCACCGGATCGGACTGGCTCACACGCGATAAAGACAAGATAGACTCCTTCCTGAGCGACAGCCGTAGCCAGTTTACGTTTACCAACAGCGGATACCGCGATCTGTTCTCCATGCTGGCCTTCATAAGTGAAAAAAACTGGGCGGGAAGCCTGCCGGGCAAATTGCCTGTTCTGCTGATTTCAGGCGGCGAGGATCCCCTGGGTGAGGGCGGCAAAGGCGTGCTTCGCGTCTTTAAGCGGTTAACTGCGGCGGGCTGCCAGGACGTAACGTTAAAGCTGTATGGGCAGGGGCGGCATGAAATGCTGAATGAGGTGAACCGCGCGGAGGTGTATACGGACGTATTGAACTGGATGCTGAGCCGGACGCGTTGAGTTTTATTACTGATTATTTTACTTCAAAAGATTCGCTAAACCGGAATCATGGCCATATAACCGGTTATAAATGCGATATTGTACGTAACGGCCGCCTTGATATGGAATATTGATGTTGTGTTATTATAATGTATAAACGCCCGCCTAAACCAATAGGCGGGCGTTAACATTGCGATGACGCTAATCGCTCGTCCGCGCTCTCGCAAACCAAGAGGTGGCTGGCGCCGTAGCTTGTTCCATCCTGCTGGGAACCTCGCCGACGCGGTGGCGAAACGACAGCGCTTATTATGAGAGGCGCCTGACGGGCCAGAATGTGAAAGTTTTTAACGGCTGGTTATAGCCGCGAAGAATTTCGGATTTGAAAACGGAATAAAATCTGTGCCGCTGTACGCGGCGTTTTGCGTAAGAAAGATGGTAACCGGCTGCTGTAAGCCTCCGGATTTTTTTCGTGAAACAGGTAAATACTAAATTTAACCAAGCGAAAAATCCGGAGGAGATATCTTGATCAACATACTGTTAGCCGACACGGATCAGGAGAATATAAAGAACATCAGATCCTATATCAAAGGCATGTTCGCCAGCCTGAATATATCCGCCGCGCTTACGGATCCAAACCATGACATTATGGCCGCCCTGCGTGACGGCGCGCCCGACCTGATTATCGCCGACATTCGTTTCTTCGGCGCTTCAGGATACGCCTTGATGCGGGATATACATGAGCGTTACCCGAACTTGCGGTTTATTGTGTACGGATATTATAGTGACAGCGAATATATGGAACGCGGCCGTGAATTCGGGGTTCTGGAATATGTGTACCGCCCGCTGCGGCGCGCTGATCTGTCGCGCTGCCTGAATACCGCCATTAATTATTTTGAGCGCGCGGACGTGAAGCGGCGTGAGGAAATAAGGTTTGAGGAACACTACAAAGAGCATTTGGAAATATACCGCGAACTGTTCATGAGAAACCTGCTGAACGGACGCATAGACTCTGAAAGCGAGATCTACGGCTCCTTTACGTATTTTCAGATGGTCTACGATAAAGGGTTTACCGTGCTGCTGCTGCGGGTGGATCAGTTTAAAAAGCGGATCCTGGTTATGGAAGAAATGGAAAAACACATCCTGAGCCTTAAGATAGCGCATATTATCCGTGAAAAAGCTTCCAATTACCATATACAGACAGTTATGGTCGACTTCAACAGCGTCGCGGCCGTACTCGGCGGATATGATGATCTGGAGAAAATAATAAGCCTGTGTGATGGTATAAAGGACGAGATATTCGCGCAAATGGGCGTCAGGGTTACCGTCGGCCTGGGCAGGACATATGACGGCCCGTTGGGCGTCAGCGTATCTTACAGAGAAGCGGAGTCCGCTCTGCGTTACAGGTTTCACCTGGGAGAGAATACGGTCATACCGATACACTATATGGAACCGGCTAATAATATCACATACCGCTTTCCCGCCGAGAAGGAATCCAGGCTGGTGTTTACGGCGGTCATCGGCGAGTACAATTACTGCAAGGAGCTGCTTGAGGAGATATTCGACGCGCTGAGGGCGTGCGAGCCTCTGCCCGATAAACTGCTGCCCAAACTGGTTATGAGCATTGTTATCTCCATAAACCGCTACGCGAGTGAAAAAGATATTCCGGTTCAAACGAATTTCACATCCTTCTTCCCGTCGAAAGAGGTTCTGGGGATCAATACTATCGAATCAGCGTTCGAGTACCTGGACAATACCCTCCGTAATTTTTGCGGCTTCATATTGGACAGCCACTTGAAACAAGACGGCGAGATGGTGGAAAAGGCAAAGGATATCTGCGAGCGGCGGTATTACGAATCCACACCACTGCCCAGGATCGCTTTGGAGTTGGGTACTACGCCCGAGTACATCAACCGCCTCTTTTTGGACAGCGAAAAAAAAACGGTTGCCGATTATATAACCGGCATCCGATTGCGCGAGGCCAAAAAACTCATACGTGAGACAGAGATGAACGACGACATGGTGGCGGTGAAGGTGGGATATGACGACAGTCGCCAGTTGCGCGGCGCTTTCCGGCAGCATGAGGGCATAAACATATCGGATTACCGCTCCCAGTACAACGCGGTGAACAGTTTCACAGGCCGCAGAAGATAGATCATCCGTTTACAAACCGCCCGGATTTTTCGCCGAATATCAGCGCCCCGGCACCGAAGACCATCAGTATCCAAGGGAAGGCCCCCAATGTCAGAACAGCGCTGAGCCAGCCGGTTAACGACGGAATCAGCATTGAGCCGATATACGCGCAGCCCATCTGGAGCCCAATCATGATCGAGGAATACGATTTGCCGAACCTGCGCGGAGTTTCGGAGATCATGGTTGGGTAATACGGCCCGCAGCCGAAACCCAGAAGCAACAACCCTGCGACTGTAAACCCGGCGGGCAGCGGTAACGCCATGATTAGTACGCCGAATAAACTGATCGCGCAGCCATACAGTATCATTTGCCTTGAAGTAAGGCGCTTGGTTAAGAAACCCGATAAAAATCTGCCGATCGTAATGCCTCCGTAGATGAACGCCGCCCATCCGGCCGCCCCGGCGGCGGACATGCCTTTGACTGACGACAGGTAGCTGGACGCCCATAACCCCGCCGTCATTTCGTAGCTCACATAACAGAAGAACGCGCACATGGAAAACGCCGCGCCCGGTCTGCCAAGCGCCTGACTTATGTTAGTCGCCGGATTCTCCTCTTTCGCGCCCGTATCCGTTTCGGCTTTTTTCCATAACCCTCTTGATAAAACCAAAACAA
>JAISZF010000123.1 GCA_031269415.1 Clostridiales bacterium | reverse complement strand
ATATATTTAGTTGAATTTTTTGTATCTTATGTTTATTGTACATTCTTAATTGCTCTGTATCCATGCTTTGTTTTCTGTGTTTTATATTTGCTTTTGTGTCTGTTTTTATCAATGTTTTGTTGGGGAAAATTGGGTGCGTTTCTCCTGTTTTTTTCATCGTATGGTATTGACAACCACGCGCGTGATTGATATAATACGGATTATAATTGCGGATGTGGCGGAATTGGCAGACGCGCACGGGTCAGGTCCGTGTGAAAGCAATTTCATGCAGGTTCAAGTCCTGTCATCCGCATTGAGAAATCAAATTACGTCTTGACGCCTTTTTAGGCGTTATTTTTGTAGCGCTAAGGATCATATTTTATGGGTATCATCAGAACGAGGGGGACTATCCTTGCTAACATCCGAAATCTTAAAGCAAGCCGCGAAAGAATACGGCGCTGACCTGGCGGGTGTCGGGTCGGTTGAACGCTGGGACAGCGCGCCGGAGGAGAACGATCCGCGTACGATAATGCCGAGGGCGAAGTCTGTTGTATGTCTGGGCTTCCGTATACACAGGGGTTCCCTGCGCGGCGTTGAGGAAGGCACATATTTCAGCGCGTATACCCTTGCCGGGTTCGCTGATATAAACAGCGTTATCGCGCCGGTTGTTACGCGGCGCGTAGCGAGTCTCCTTGAGGATAGCGGATTCGAGGCGGCTTCCGTTATGTACCATAGCAACAGGTTTGGCGGCTACAACATCGGGCGGGCGGCAATGCGCGAGGATGGTTCGCTTAAGCCAAAGCCGGACGGTTTATTTAATTATCGCGTTGCCGCGGTTTTATGCGGCATTGGTGAGATAGGGCACAGCCGTTTGCTGCTAACCCCGGAATTCGGTCCCGCGCAGAGGGTTTACTTCATTATAACCGACGCCCCGCTGGAGCCGGATCCTATAATCGGTAATATTTGCGACAAGTGCATGAAGTGCGTCGCGGAATGCCCCGCGAAGGCTCTGTACGCCCAAAAGCAAGACGACGTGAACGTACCGGGGGTAACATGTATCCGGCGCGGAGCGATGGACGCCGCGAAGTGCTATGTCGCGCATTGGGGCGGTATAAGCCCGTTTGCCTCAGATGAGGTTTTGGCGTATTCAAAAAATATCATTGACGGAAGCGAAACGGAGACCGCCGACGGCAAACCCCGTCCCACGACGGAAGAGATCGCGGATTATCTGAGCGCTAACATTGAATATACAAAGGGCGCGTATAATTTTACTTACGGACCCGCAGTAGTATGCGCCGCGTGTATGCGATCCTGCCTTGCGCATTTGGAAAAACGCGGTACCTTGAGACTAAAATTTAGCAACACATTCAGATAGGTTTTTTTGTTTCCAATTTTGTCCTTTTCTTGACATTTCACCTTAATCAATATATAATTTTTTATTAATATATGTTTTATATTATTTAGGAGGCGCGTTATGAATCAAGCAATGCTCATCACAGTTATGGCGGTATACCTTGTCATTACCATTGGTATAGCCTTGGTAATAGGTATGCGCAAAACAACGTCAACCGCTGATTACAGCGTTGGCGGCCGTGGGTTCGGCGGCGTTATTTTGTTCTTCACAATGCTGGCAACTATTGTTGGCGCCAGTTCTGTAATGGGTTATACCTATTATTATTATGATAGGGGTATCGACCAAGCCTGGTTCACATTGGGCACTTCTATTTCTTATCTGCTGTTTGTCTTTTACCTGGGGCCGAAAATCCACAAATTCGGGGTTGAGGAAAACGCCAGCACAATAGGCGACTGGTTTGAGAAAAGGTTTGGAAAGACGTCAAAGTACATATCCTCCATACTCATTGTAGTCGCCTACATAGCCATCACGGCGTTTCAGTACATAGCCATGGCGACGATCATGAACCTTATTTTGGGCTGGAATTATAATCTCTGTCTTATTATAACCGCTGTCATTGTAATTTTTTACACATCTTTAGGCGGATTGTGGGCAGTGGCGTCTACGGACGTTATTCAGGGCGCGATGACCCTCTTGGGCGTTATTGTGATGACTCCTATCCTGGTAAGCAAGGCGGGCGGCTTAAGCGCCGTCCTCAGCACAGTGCCCGCGACACATCTGCAAGTTTTCGGCGTGGTATCTCCTGTCGCGGCTATATCCTCAACACTGGTTTTCGCGTTGGGCATTGTGTCCTGGCCCGATATCTGGCAGCGCTGCTACGCCGCTAAAAACACGCCGGTTCTTAAGAAGTCCTTTGTTACTTTTATCGTGGCTAACCTGGTATTAACGGCAATGGTGGCGTTTTTAGGGTTTGCCGCGCACTCGTTTTATCCCGCGTTTGAAGGCTCCCGCAACGCCATGCTTCCTATGATGATTCTGGAAAATATCCCTAACTTCTTTGGCGCGATCTTTTTGGCGTCATTGCTGGCGGTTATAATGGGCACGGCCGATTCCACTCTTCTGGTCAGCGCGGTTATGGTGGAAAAGGATCTGCTTGCTCCGTTTATCAGTAAAAATCAAACTGAGAATCAGAGGCTGAAAACAGGTAAGATTGTTACGGCCGTAGTTGGTATCGCCGTCCTGGGCATCATGTTCTACAGCACAGAAATGTTTGATTTATGGGTTATGAGCGCGGATATCACGGGAGCGACATTGGCTTTTCCGATATTGTTCGGCTTCATGGGACGCCGCTTTGGAGGAACATACGCCTGCTTGGGTTCCATTATTTTGGGCTTCGCGGGCTGGCTGGCGTCACAGACAGGTTTGGTTTCCCTGGAGCCCATACTGTTTGGCGGAGGACTGTCATTGGTCGCCTATGTTGTGTTGGCGTATCTTGAGAAAAACGGGGTAATAGGGAAAGAAAAATTAACAGCGGTTTAGTCAGGAGGCCATGAATGGTATATGATATATGCGTTAACGGCGCGCGTGTCATGGATCCTGAGACGGGGTTGGACGAAAATCTGAACATTGGTATTATCGGAGATAAAATAGCCGCTTTGGAGACAAAGCGGCTATCCGGCCATATTGAGGTTGATGGTGACGGTCTTATCGCCTCTCCGGGTTTTATAGACATACACGCGCACGAAGACGCCAGCCCGTATTATTTTCCATCGCGGATTTCCCAATGCGCGCTCAAAACAGGCTATACTTCTATAGTAGTAGGGAATTGCGGCATGTCGCATACTGATATCCGCGGATTTTTTGACGGCATTGCCAGACAAAGGCTTCCCATCGGATGCCATACGCTGATAGGCAACGTCGCCCTGCGGCATGCGGTGGGGCTGGATAACTACAGTAAGGCGGATCCGGCGGAGATAAACCGCATGGTGTCGCTATGCCGAAAGGCTTTTGAGGAAGGCGCGATAGGCGTGTCTTTTGGGCTGCAATACGCGCCGGGCACTTCTTATGAAGAGGAGAAAGCCTTGTTCGACGTTGCAGCGGGATACGGATTGTTTGCCGCCGTGCATATGCGGTATGACTATCCTGAAAAGGCGATGGACGCTGTAGAGGAAGTGGTAAGCCTGGCGGAATCCACAGGCGCCAGGCTGCAGATATCGCACCTTCCGGCCAATGTCTATGGAAAGGGCAATATAGACAAAACAAAGGAGCGCGTACTGCGTTCGCGCGCTGACATACATTGTGACGTTTATCCTTACAATGTTTGGGCGACTACCCTCCAGTCCGCTGTATTCGACGAGGGATTTGATAACTTTAATTTTTCCGTTAACAATTTGGAGATCCTGACAGGACCGTACGCGGGGCAATATTGTACTCAAAGTCTTTTTGACGAATTGCGTCTTTCACATGACGACACGATGACCGCGTGCCATAACGCTATGCCAATCGAGGATGTGGTCGCCGCGTATTCCCTGCCGTTTTCCATGGTAGGCAGCGACGGACAATTGGGAACATCGCCGGACGGACAGGTGAAGGGGCATCCCCGCTCAGTCGGAACGCCCGCTAAGTTCTTGGGAGAATTCGTACGGGAAAAAGGGCTTATGCCTTTGATGGAAGGGATAAGAAAATTAACTCTGCTGCCCTCGAATCAATGCGATTTTAGTCGAAAAGGCAGGATCCAACCGGGGTGTGACGCGGACATAACGCTGTTTAATTACGAAGAGATAAGGGAACAAGCCTCTTTTGAAATAAATGCCTGCGTCGAGCCTCCTGACGGTATACCTTATGTAATAGTCGGCGGGGAACTCCATTTGATACGCCCCAAACGCGGTAAGGACGAAGGGCTGAGAGACAGTGGAAAATAAAACAATACGATTCGTTAAAATGAATCCTTCCGGCAACACAACTATATTGGCGCTGGATCCGGTTCCGATAGATCGCCGCGCGCGGATCGCCAGGGAATTAATGGGCGGTTTGGGCGTGGGCGCTGAGCAAGTGGGTTTTTACATAAGGCAAGACGGCTCACCCAGGCTTGAAATGGCTGGCGGGGAATTCTGCGGAAACGCCACGCGTTGCTTTGGCGCGTGGCTGGCCTGCGGGTATCTGCCCCACAGCCCGTTTGAGACGCCGGTTTGGCGAGAGCCTGCCCAAGGCTTTTCGGAAACGGTTGTGTTTGAGTCGTCCGGAAGCCGCGAACCAATATCCGTAAGTCTATTACAGACCGATAGAGGGTTGCGCGCGTCGGCGGCAATGCCGCTTCCGACGCGTTTATCCCGCGGAGTTGACAGCGTTCTCGGCGCGTACAGTATTGTAGGCTTCGAAGGTATAACTCATGTAATATTGTGGGATAAGCCGGCGGATGAAATGCTTTTGAGCCCCGCGGCGCGTGTCGCGGAAAGCCAAGGCTTTCCTGTGAACGCTCTTGGGCTGTTATTTTGCGACTTGTCCAACCGACGACTAATACCGCTCATCCGAATAGAAGAAGTCGGGTCGTTGGTTTGGGAGAGCAGTTGCGGTTCCGGTTCCGCGGCTGTGGCTTGCGCGCTGACGGTTGAGGGCAAGTCCGCCGCGCGGGGGTTGGAATTGGCGCAGCCGGGCGGCGTTTTGGGTGTAAGCGCGTCTTATGATGAAGAAAGCGCTGCAGGCGTAAGCGGTGTTACGCTGACCGGTACTGTGTGGGTTAATGTGCTTGGAGTTTACTATCCAACCGCTTCACCAAACAAATAGCTTAAATCTATCCTAATCCCGGAAGGACAGTGACAGGAATAAATGTTTGTTCTGGATAAGCATACGTATTTATAATGTAATTACTCTCCGTTAGAGGAAGAACCTGAAGCGGTTCAAGCCGTACATCGACCAGCCAGTCAAATAACCGGACCGCTGTAGGGGCGTGGTATAGCTTGCAAGGTTTAGCCAATAAAAATAAACTCGGATAGCGGTCAAATGTTTGACAAACGCGATTTTGTGTGCTATATTACGACGGAATACGGGCAGCGTCCCAACCGCGCGGAGAGGTCCAATTCAGATTTATCTGAAACCATATTCCGGCGAGTATCTCCGCCATACCATGTATGGCGATTTCAGGAGGTGTAACATGTACGCGATTATTTCCACAGGCGGCAAGCAGTACAAAATACAGGAAGGCGACATCATTACGGTCGAGAAACTGAGCGTGCCGGCTGGCTCCGAGTTTGATTTTGACCGGGTGCTGGCTTTGGGAGGCGACGGCGAGGATTTAAGCATCGGTTCGCCGTATGTTCCCGGCGCGAAGGTTTCCGCGTCCGTCATCGGAGACGGGAAAGAAAAGAAGGTTATTATCTATAAATTCAAGTCCAAGAAGGGCTTTCACAAGAAAAAAGGGCACAGACAGCCGTTTACCAAGTTGAAAATAGACAAGATTGTAGTCGGGTAATGATTCGTGTAAGTATCAGCAGAAACAGCCGCGGTCGAATATGCGGGTTTACCGCGTATAACCATGGCGGCGATATTGTCTGCGCGGCGGTTTCCGCTTTGATTTTGAACGCGGTAAATTCTATTGAGGCCTTTACCGACGAGGCTATGATTGTGGATATAGATGAAAAAAACACCGGATATATAAAGTTGCGTCTGCCCGACATCGAAGCCGGGAACAACAGCGAAGGCGCGAATCTCCTGCTGTCGTCCATGCTTCTGGGGTTGGAGCATATTCAAGAACAGTATCCCTCGCAAATGCGTATTGAAGATCCGATAAGAAAGGGGTTTTGAAGATGTTTTTATTGAACTTGAGCTTTTTCGCCCATAAAAAAGGCGTCGGTTCCACTAAAAACGGTCGCGATTCCATGGCCAAACGCCTCGGCGCGAAACGCGCTGACGGCCAGGTGGTTAAAGCCGGCAATATACTGTATACACAGCGCGGCACTAAAATCCATCCGGGTAACAATGTGGGCATAGGCTCGAACGATTCGTTGTTCGCGCTGGTGGAAGGCCGGGTGCGCTACGAGAGGAAAGGCCGGGACAAGAAGCAGGTTTCGGTTTATCCTGTGGAGCGGGCTGAATAATATTGTTTATTGATCGCGTTAAGATACACGTCGCGGCCGGCAAGGGCGGCGATGGCTGTGTTTCGTTCCACCGCGCCAAGTATGTGCCCAACGGCGGGCCCGACGGCGGCGACGGCGGCAAGGGCGGCGATATAATATTTGTCGCGGACACAGGCGTAAATAACCTAATAGATTTCCGATACAAAAAGTCTTTCAAGGCGCTGCCCGGAGAAAACGGCTCAGGAAATAACCGAACCGGGAAATCTTCCGAGGACGTTGTCATAAAGGTTCCGGCGGGTTCCATTATCCGCGAGGCCGTATCCGGCAAGATCATGGCCGATCTGATTACGCCCGGAGAGCCGAAAACGCTGGCGAAAGGCGGGCAGGGCGGCCGGGGGAATCAGCATTTCGCCACGCCGTCTCGGCAAGCGCCCAAATACGCCCAGCCGGGCAAGCCGGGCCGGGAATACGATTTGATTCTGGAGTTGAAGCTGATCGCGGACGCGGGCATTATCGGTTTCCCGAACGCGGGCAAATCAACCCTGCTGTCTATGGTTACCAACGCCACGCCAAAGATAGCGGACTATCACTTTACGACATTGTCGCCGAATCTGGGCGTGGTGCGTAATAAATGGGGCGCGGATTTTGTTTTGGCGGACATTCCGGGGCTGATTGAGGGCGCCAGCGAGGGCCAGGGCTTGGGCCATCAGTTTCTGCGCCATATTGAGCGTACAAAGGTTTTGATCCATGTGGCGGACGCCTCCGGTCAGGAGGGCGAGCCGGTGGAACGTATCGAAGCCATAAATAACGAACTGAGGGCTTATAATCCGGAATTGTTAAAACGCCCGCAATTTATCGCCGCCAATAAAATGGATATAGACTCGGCTGCCGGTTATCTTCCGTCGATTGAGTCTTACGCCGTCGAACATGGCTTGAAAGTGTTTCCCATATCAGCGGCGGGGAATCAAGGCTTGGACGTGTTGATTCAAGCGGTTTCGGAAACCCTGCGCGATTATCCCGGCTATATTATTTTTACCCCCGATTATGACGAGTATGAGGAAATAGCCGCTGATAGCGCACCCTTTGCCGTTGAGAAACAAGACGACGGGGTATTTTCCATTTCCGGGCGCGGCGTGGATAAAATGCTGGGATACACCAGCCTGGATACGGAAAAGGGCATGGCTTTTTTTCAGAAGTATATGCGTGATAAAGGTATCATCAGAGAACTAGAAGCCCTTGGCATTAAAGAGGGCGACACCGTCAAGGTCTCCAACCTGTTTTTTGACTATTACCAATAAAAGCCGCTAGGTTCGCTTAAGCGCTCCAGCGGCTTTTGGTTCATTGAATTCCTTTCAATTCCGTTTTCAACGCTATGTTATGGCCGTTTCTGCCGTCATGCGTTAACAGATACGAATGTGCCTTTCCGTCGCCGCCGATAAACGTAACAGCGGTATGGGGAACACCTTCCGGCAAAACCGTCGACAAAATCAATATCTCTTTCTCGCTCAACGAGGACGCGTGCAACTGTTTACTGACGCTGAAGGTGAAATTTCCGTTATTATCCGTATGATCCACCCTATAAATCCGCACTTCCTGAACGCCGTCCCTGGCGTGAATCCAAACGTATTCACCGTTCATATCCGGATCCTCTATTGATTTTATAGTATAGCCGCTGGACACGCACTCGTTAAGGTCATGCTCATTATAGATATAAACCGGGCAAGTACCCGCGTACCCGCTGGGCGTTGGGAACTCTTTCATCCCAGGCTCGGTTTTCTTGATTTCCCCGATAACAACCCCGGTTTTCGCGTTCTTGGAATCGTCGCTGAAACTCTTGATCTCGTAGCCCATCGCGTTTAAGACATCTCGTATGGAACCCCAGTTATAGTTATAATCCGTCAGGAAGACCCATCCGGGTTCTCCGGGATAAATGAATTTGTCTGTCTTATCACTGATACGGGTAACATTAAACTGAACCTTAACCGTTGTGACACCGGAAAAAGCGACAGGCGTGAAAGGGATGTTCCCCGGTTCTGTCAAAATTTGATAACCGTCCTCACCGCTAACGACGGATCCGCCGCAAGCCTGTACCAATGAACGCAATTGGGCCACATTGTATCCGCGGATGCGGAAGGCGTCTATGGTTACCTTTCCCCCCTGCCCGTCTTCGCGTTCGATCGTCAGCTTATTCGGGGTAATTGTTTCACTGTATGTCTGCGCGGCCATGACGTTTTTGGCTGTTAACGCGCAGAACAATACGATTACCGCAAATAGTAATTTTCTAAACATCTAAGTTCTCCTCTCGGCGATATTTAACATAACGCAATATGGCTTACAAGATTTCCCTACATCATTATATGCTATTCAGAGGCATTCTGATATCCCGAAAAGACCGGGTTTTCTTACACAGCTGAAGCATGATAAAACAAATGTTGAAATTACAGGACTAATCGCCCACAAGATATAAATAAAAGAAGAAATATTTATCTGTACGCCTCAACGCCTATCTGATATAGTATT
>JAISZF010000066.1 GCA_031269415.1 Clostridiales bacterium | reverse complement strand
CCGTATACGCATATACGAGAATGTTATACGATATTTGATTGTGCGTCTGGACGCATAGGGGGAACTTATGAATAAGGTAATTCTTGTCGGCCGTTTTACAAAGGATCCGGAGATTCGTTATTCCCAAAGCAGTGAGCCGATGGCTGTGGCTCGCTATACGTTAGCGGTCAATCGCCGCTTCAAGCGGGATAACGAACCGGAAGCCGATTTTATCCCATGTGTGGCATTCGGCAAACAAGCGGAGTTTATCGAAAAGTTTTTTAAAAAGGGCATGCAGATAGCTGTAAGCGGTCGCATAAGCGTACGTTCGTGGGATGATCCGCAAAGCGGCCAGCGCCGCTGGCAGACCGAGGTTGTTGTGGACGACCAGGAGTTTACCGAAAGCCGAAGCGCGTTTGAAGCGCGGGCGGGCGGCGGCGCGGCGCGTCAGCAACCCCCGCGGCAGTCGTCTCCGTCGTCCGAGCCCGACAGCTTCGCGAACATCGCGGACACTATTGACGAGGATGATCTGCCGTTTTAATTCAATCTATGGAGGATGACAATGGTTCAAAAAAGACGCGGGCGCAGGAAAAAACGCGTTTGTACATTCTGCGCGGATAAAATAAACATAATTGATTATAAAGAAATCGGCAAGAACCGCAGCCGTTATGTTTCGGAGCGCGGGAAGATCCTTCCGCGCCGTATAACCGGCAACTGCGCCAAGCACCAGCGCGCGCTGACCGTGGCTATCAAACGCGCTAGGCACATGGCGCTTATGGCTTATACGCAGGATTAATAAGAGTTAATATTAAAGCCTCTCAGGGTACCCTGAGAGGCTTTTTTAATTATTTAAACAGGCTGTTATTCAGAATAAACGACGCGAACACAATCGAAACCATTGACAGCAGTTTGATCAATATATTAATAGACGGGCCGGAAGTGTCCTTGAACGGGTCTCCGACTGTGTCGCCCACGACCGCCGCCTTATGCTGATCGGAACCCTTGCCGCCCAGATTGCCGGCTTCGATGTATTTCTTGGCGTTGTCCCACGCGCCGCCGGCGTTAGCCATCATTATAGCCATAACAAATCCGCTCACCGCAGCGCCAGCCAGCATACCCATAACGCCGTACACACCCAGAAGCATGCCTACCGCGATCGGAACTATTATAGCCAGCAGCGCGGGGGCGATCATTTCTTTCTGCGCCGCCTTTGTGCAAATATCCACGCATGTGGCGTAATCGGCTTCCGCTTTGCCTTCCATCAGGCCCTTGATCTCACGGAACTGACGGCGCACCTCCATAACAATGCCCTGTGCCGCCCGCCCCACGGCTTGCATGGTCAGCGCGGAGAAGATAAACGGGAGCATACCGCCGATAAATAAGCCGATCAGAACCAACGGGTTAATCAGCACCGCGTTATTCACACTGAATGTGATGCTGGAATCTCCCGCGGCCTGCGCTTTAGCCACCAGATTCTTTATCTCGTCGGCGTACGCCGCGATCAGCGCGAGGGCAGTCAGAGCGGCGGAACCTATCGCGTAGCCCTTGCCGGACGCCGCGGTTGTATTGCCAAGGGAGTCCAACGCGTCGGTACGCTCGCGAACCTCTTCAGGTAGATGGGCCATTTCGGCGATACCGCCCGCGTTATCGGCAATTGGGCCGTAAGCGTCGGTTGCCAGCGTAATGCCAAGCGTACTCAACATACCGACGGCGGCAATCGCCACGCCGTACAGACCCGACGTAAACGACGTGGATGTAAAGTCAGCGGATAATTGACCTCCGGAAGCAAAGAAGCTGATGATAACAGCCGCGCCTATAATTATTACAGGAAGGGCCGTGGAAAGCATGCCCAAAGACAGCCCGCCGATAATAATTGTCGCGGGGCCGGTGGAGGACGCAGCCGCCAGATCCTTTGTGGGCTTGTATGTGGCGGATGTAAAATACTCCGTGCAGAGGCCAATCAGGTTGCCCGCGATAAGACCCGCCAAAACGGCGACATAAATGCCTATATTATTCCAACCCAATACATTGGGGATCAGGAAAAACGAAAATATAGCTATAAGTATGGAACTGCCGTAAGTGCCTTTGCGCAGAGCCGCCAAAAGGACGGACTGGCTGGCCTTCTCGCCGGAACGTACTAAAAATGTGCCGATTATGGATGACAGTACGCCTATAGCCGCCATAGACATTGGCACCACAATGCCTTGAAAGCCGTGGCCCGCGGCTACCGCCAGCGCGCTGCAAGATACGATGCTTCCGACATAAGACTCGTAGAGGTCGGCGCCCATTCCCGCCACGTCGCCGACATTGTCGCCGACATTGTCCGCGATAACCGCGGGGTTGCGCGGATCATCCTCAGGGATGCCCGCTTCTACCTTGCCGACCAAGTCGGCGCCGACGTCGGCCGCTTTTGTAAAGATGCCGCCGCCCACACGCGCGAACAGGGCCATTGAACTGGCGCCCATACCGAAGGTAAGCATAGCGCTGGTGATTCTCTGGTACTTATCCGCGTCGGCGATATGCTGAACGTTTGTATAGAACCAATCCAGAAAGTAGAACCAGAAGCTGATGTCCAAAAGCCCCAGGCCGACTACTACCAATCCCATAACCGCTCCGCTGTTGAAGGCGATACGCAGGCCTTTGTTGAGGCCTTCGCGGCAGCCGTTGGCCGTGCGGGCGTTTGCCCGTGTCGCCACACTCATGCCGATAAAGCCCGATAAGCCCGAGAAAAAGCCGCCGGTTAGGAAGGCGAAGGGTACAAAGATCTCTAAGTAGCCTGCCAGCGCCATTATGAGTAATAAAACGAACATAACGCCGAAAAATATTCCAACGCCGGTGTACTGACGTTTCAGGTACGCGCTTGCTCCTTTGCGCACAGCCAGTGAGATCTTTGACATCTGTTCGGTGCCTTCGCTCTGCTTCATTACGCTGCTGATAAGATAGCCGGCGAACGCCAGAGCGATTATGGAGCCGATGGGCGCCAAAATTAACATGATACTCCCCCTAAAAATTTGATAATAAATTGCGATAATAATTATAACAAACGCGTCATGGTTTTAAAAGCCCTCCGCCGGATTTATTGACGGTCAATCTGTTGAGGCGGATGGCCGCAATTGCGGCGTCGTTCGTATTCGGGCAATCTGCGCGCCTAGCGGCCTTGCGGCGTCAACCACATATTTGTGGCAGGTAAACAGGACTGTTTGGCCTTCGCGTTTGCTTAAGAGCTTCAACGCGGACCTGAGGCGCGCGTCGTCGTACTGCATCAACGCGTCGTCTAACAGCAGCGGGAAAGGTTCCGCGTTTACGGATGTGATTTCCGATAAGGCAAGCCGTAAAGCCAGATAAGCCTGGTCGATAGCTCCGCTGCTGAAATACTCATATTCACGGTACTGAGAATCGGCTTTAATGCTTAGGGCATAGTCTTTGGCGACCAGAATTTCACTGTACTCGCCGTTAGTAAGCCCGTTTAGTATGTCCCCCGCTCTGCGGTTTAACTCCGCGCCGAAACCCGCGCGTAATTCGTCGGCGGATTCCTCCATTACGGAAAGAGCGCTTTCAAGGGCTTTGTAATACAACGCCATATCCGCCGCGGACGCGGAAGCCGCCGCTATTTCGCCCTCCAACTGATCGGGGGTGTACTTGGGGGTTTTCAGCTTTTTCTGCAGTTCCAGCAGTTGCTGGCTGAAATCTTCGTCCTTTATGCTGTTCCAGCGATGGATAACCTCTTCCGGTCTTTGGCCGGAAAGCGTGGTTGCTATTTTTATCTTCATACCCGCCAGCCGCGCGCTTATTTCCGACGGGTTTTCAGAGCTGAACCCCAACGCCGCGGCCAGATCATGTATAGCGGCGTTATGTTTTTCCATGCCGGCCATTACCGATGTAAGCCTCTCCAGCAGAGCTTGCGCGCCGCCGGGGGTTTTGACGGGTTCGTACAGCTCGGCCATGGCGATAAAACGCGACGCCGCGCCGTTAAGTTTAATCTCCAGCCTGCTTTGCGTCTCAATATTCTTTGCGTGAGTTTTCCACGCGATATATCGCTCGTTCAGCTCCGCGGCGGTTGCGCATCTGTTTTTTTTCAGTATCTGCTCGGCTTGAGTCTGGATCAGCGCGATTTGTTTAATATAAGCCTCGCGTCTGGCCTCAACCTTGGGATCCCTGATCTTGACGATTACGGACACGGGAATCATCAGTATCATTAAAAGCAAATACCTCCAAGAATCGAAGTATAACGCGGAGGCGACCGACGCTGCGGCAATCAGTATTAATATGATCATATGAAACGCGGGAGGCAGACCGATGACCAGCGAGCTTTTTTGCGGCAGGGCGTTTATCTCGGATTCCATCACCAATATACGCTGCTCATAAGATTCATATTGCCGGACATCTTCGTCCGATATAATGGAAAGGCCGTCGTACCCGGCTTCGTCCACGCTCCACTCCTCTATCACCTTTTTCGCGCTGAAATACTCATCGGAGGCTTGACGCAGCCGCTCCAGGTATTCTCCCATTCGATCCGACGGAATATTTGGCCTGCTTAAGGCAGCCTGATCCTTGGAGCGGTCTTTGATCATATTCAGCAGGCTTTCGACTTTGGCCGCGTCTTCGCGAACCCCTAGCGATTCCACTATAGTCCGCAATTTTCTCTGTTCGTTATATAACGCCAGCAGGGATTCATATTCCGCCAGCAAGCCCGCCTGTTTATCAAACATAAAGTCTGTTTGGGCCTTTTCGTTCTTTAACCGTTGCAATTTCGCGCGCGCGTCAACCAGATCGCCGTTTTTGCCGCTTTTGCTCACCAGAGATTCTTTGGCGTCTGTCAGCCGTTTAATAATAACATGCCGCGAAACCCGTTTATCACCCGCGCCGGTCAGATTCGCGATGGTCCGCTCTTCGGTGTCATACCCGGCGGGCGCGCTTATCTTGCCGATATTCTCGATAAAGCAGATTTGCTCGAAGCCCTCGGCGTCCAAGCCGATAAAGCGCTGGCCGGCTTCCTGGTTACGAAACGATTCCTCCCTGCCGGTGGACATGTTGATGATCCGCGCCCTGTCTTTACCGGGCGACTCACCGATAGACTTCTGGATGACGTACCGCTGTCCGCCGCGTTCCACGATCAATGAACCCGCGGGCGGACGGCCGGAGAACGGGATGTATTTACGGCGTGGACTCTGAAGAGATCTAACAGTGTCGGCTTTACTGTACAGCATTAATTTGATAAAATCCATAAGGGTCGTTTTGCCGTCCTCATTGCCGCCGTGAATGATTTGAAACCCCTCGGAGAAGTCAAGGACGAATTTATTAAACTTTCCGAAGGCGTCTATTTCTATGCGCTTAATATTCATGATGTTGTCAAACCTTTCCTGAGGCGATTATCAGACCGTCAAATAAAAGCGGCGTATGTATGTTTAAACCTGTGCGTGGTAATAAAACATAAAGGAAGTGATACTGTGCGTTGCGCTAATCATGTTCAGGCCGAGGCAATCGGCGCGTGTGATTACTGCGGAAAGCCATTTTGCGGGGAGTGCTTAGCGGAGATCCGCGGAAAACACTACTGCAGGGAACACGCCTCGTACGCCCTCGGCGAGCAACCCTATTACGCGGCTCCATACACCCCTCAAACGACAATCGTGAATAATTATATTCACCCGGTACGCGATTACTATCCGTATAAAAGCCGTTTAATCGCCGTGATATTATGCCTGCCTCCATTCGGCCTATTGGGGATACACCGGTTCTACACGGGCAAGATCGGAACCGGCTTAATCTGGTTTTTCACCGTCGGCTTTTTCTTCTTCGGCTGGCTCCTCGACCTGCTGCTTATCATTTTAGGGCTCTTTAGGGATAAAAGGGGCCGTCCGTTAGTATAACGGGCTCATAAGTATTCTATCAATTTTTTAACCGGTCCGCAATCATCGCGGGCTTTTTTTTGTTTAAATTCTTTTTTCGCGATTTTGTCCAGCTTTCGCGACGCGCGCTACCTCCGCTTCTCTTCTGCCAATAACTTGTTGTTTACACATCTATCACTGGGGAAACCTAAGTTTGTATATGAGAGAAAGATTTGCCTCAAGGGGGATAAGATGATAGGCAGGAATAGAAGCGGCGCTCCGCGGCGCGGGGCGGCGGTTGTTTCGACGCTGATACTATTTTTTAATGTGTTTTATTCTGTACAAGCTGTTTCGGCGGCGGTCGCGCCTCTTATGATAAATTTTTCACAATCTCTGATCCCCGGCACGGATAACGCTATTCCACAAGTCAGCGACGGTAAAGTGGAAGATCAGGTCTTTTTATCATGGCCAATGGATAGCGTCGGCGGAGTGTCGTTTACTCACGGCTCATACAAACTCAGCTATTATATAGACATGGATAAAAGGATAGAATTCACCGCGCGCAAAAACGGCGACAGCGTCGATATCCGGTACGACGCGGCGCGTCAGGACGGCACGCCTTACGCTCCCATAGGCTACCAGGTACACAGCAATGTAAACGGTTCGGGCCGACCTAATTTCTTACCGATTAAAACCTTTTTGGATAGCGGGTACAACGTCGG
>JAISZF010000053.1 GCA_031269415.1 Clostridiales bacterium | reverse complement strand
TAACCCCGTGCCCGACGAGGCCGCGCCTTATGTCGCCTTGTGGCACGGTTCCCCGGTGCTCGGCTCGGACTGGAACGAGCGGTATCTGCTGTGCTACGACGGCACGTTTATCTGGCTCGCAAACCGGATGGACGGTGAGGCGCGGACGCGCTACGTTTACGGCGCCTGGGGCGTGACCGGCGGGAATATAGAGCTTGACGTACAGCTCATTTTGCGGCTTGAGGGCGGGACGCTTACGCCCTACGCCGTGGGAACTTACGCTGTCGGCGAGCGTAAGGTGACGGGGGTATCGACCGGCACGGACAACGGCGCTCAGTACAAGGAGTACACCTACGAAAGCTCAACCGTCAGCGACGACCTTATCGCTTATATAATTGACGACCTGGTTGAAAGCGGCGGCTGGGTCGCGTTGGTGGACTTCAACCTGAACGACGTGCCGGGGACGGGGCAGATCGCCACGGAATCAAAGGACGAAGGCAAAATCCTCATCATGGATATTACGTATGAAAACAGCGGCTATACGATCAAGATAACCAAGACCGTTGGTGAGCTGACATATAACTAAGGGGTAAAAATATATGCTAGGAAATTATATGATTAATGCGTTTATATTCATTGGCTTATTTTTATTCGCGCTATGGTACAGCGTGATTAAATATCGGCGTAAACAGCGTGCGATACGGGAAAACGGCATGGTGACTATGGCAGTGGTGACGGACGCGCGGGAGGCTTACGAGTATTACGGCAGTTACGACAACAGCCGCGTCAAAAAGGTTTACCGCCATCAGTTGCAATATCAAGCGCCGGATGGGACGCACACCTATCACTTCAAAACGAGAGATTCTCGATTGCGTCTCGCCGTCGGGCAGCAGGTGGAGATCGTTTACCGCGCGGATAAGCCCGAGGTCGCCATCGGGAGTTTGGCGCTGCTTATGGGCGGTTTATCGTTTTTCACCAGCATGAGCAGCCGCGATTTCGCGGACAGGGAACTACAGGACTGGGTTGAAACCGAAGGCCGTTTCCTTGATTTCCACTTGGCGGATTCCGGCGTAAGAAGCTCCAGCGACCCTGGCGACCATTCTCACCGCTGGTGGGTGCGGTTTGATTATACGCTGGAGTACGATGTTTACGGAGTGAAAACCACCGTCACGGATACGATTGAAAGAAGCGGCTCCCGTAAATATCAGTCGTCAATCCCGGAGAATGAGCTGGAACCACCGCACTATATCGGCGAGGAAACTTCATTGGTGTTTGACCCGGACGACCCCGGCAGGTATGAAATCGGCTCGAAGGAGAGCGTTGTCGCCGGTTACAGGCAAAACGCCGAGGCGAATACGACCGCGTATGGCTTGCGAAAACGTTTTTAATGGCCTATAATTTACTCCGTAATGAATAAACGGAAAGAAGGCTGTTATATGAAATTCGGCTATTTTGACGACGACCGCGCGGAGTATGTCATCACGACGCCGCTTACTCCGCTTCCATGGATTAATTACCTTGGAAGCGAGGAGTTCTTCTCATTGGTATCCAATACGGCGGGCGGGTATTGCTTTTATAAGGACGCGAAGCTGCTGCGAATCCTGCGCTACAGGTATAATAACTGCCCGACGGATACCGGCGGCAGGTATTATTACATAAACGACGGCGGCGTTGTCTGGAACCCCGGCTGGCAGCCGACGCGGACCCCACTGGACGCGTATTCGTGCCGGCATGGGCTGGGGTATACGATTATTGAGGGCGAGAAGAACGGAATCCGATCCGAGCTGACGCTGTTTGTGCCGCTGGGGCGTAGCGCCGAGGTACATAGGCTCAAGCTGACCAATAAATCCGCGGAAGACAAGTCGTTAACCCTTTTCAGTCTGGTGGAGTTCTGTCTGTGGAACGCCATTGACGACTCCACGAATTTTCAGCGCAATCTATCCATCGGCGAGGTAGAGATAGACGGTTCGGCGATATATCATAAGACGGAATACAGGGAGCGGCGGAACCATTACGCCGTATACGCCGTCAATACGGAAATAGACGGATTTGACACAGACCGGGATAAATTCTGCGGTCCGTACCAAGGCTTTGATAAACCCGCCGCAGTGCTTAACGGGAAAGCGACGGGCAGTACAGCCAGCGGCTGGTCGCCGATCGGATCTCATCAAATAAATGTGACGCTCGCGCCGGGTGAAAGCCGGACATTTGTGTTTGCCTTGGGATATATTGAGAATCCGAACGATGAGAAGTGGGAAAAACCCGGCGTGGTCAACAAGGCTCGCGCCAGGGAATTCCTGTCGGCGTTTCAGACGGAGGAACAGTGTGAGGACGCGCTGAATGAATTGAAGAGATACTGGGAAGATTTGTTGAATAAATACCATGTATCGACCGGCGAGGAAAAGATCGACCGGATGGTAAATATTTGGAATCAATATCAGGTAATGGTCACATTCAACATGAGCCGGAGCGCGAGCTATTATGAGAGCGGTACCGGCCGCGGCATGGGTTTCAGGGATTCCTGCCAGGATCTGCTGGGTTTTGCGCATCTGATTCCGGAACGCGCGCGGGAGCGTATATTGGATATCGCCGCCACACAGTTTGAGGACGGCAGCGCGTATCACCAGTATCAGCCGCTCACCAAACGCGGCAATATGGATATCGGCGGCGGTTTCAACGACGATCCGCTTTGGTTGATCGCGGCGACGGCGGCTTATATCAAGGAGACAGGCGATTACGGCATCCTTTCGGAACCGACGCCGTTTGACAGCGATGAAAGCAAGGCAGCGCCTCTGTTTGAGCATCTGAAACGAAGTTTTGACTTTACCGTGAACCACAAAGGCCCGCATAATCTGCCTCTGATAGGTCGCGCGGACTGGAACGACTGCCTGAATCTCAACTGTTTCTCCGCCGAGCCGGGCGAAAGCTTCCAGACGGTTTCAAACTTTGAGAGCGGTAAGGCCGAAAGCGTCTTTATCGCCGGTATGTTTGTACTGTACGGCAGGGATTACGCGGAGTTGGCCGAGCGTATAGGAAGGCCTGATGAAGCCGAACGGGCCAGACGGGAAACGGAGACGATGTACAACGCGGCTCTCGGCGCGGGCTGGGATGGGGAGTGGTTCCGCCGCGCCTACGACGCGTACGAACAGCCCGTCGGCAGTGCGCTGAACGACGAAGGACAGATCTATATAGAACCTCAGGGCATGTGCGTTATGGCCGGGATCGGCGTTAAAGAAGGGCACGCGCGGAAAGCGCTGGAGAGCGTTAAGGAGCGCCTCGACACCAAATACGGCGTGGTGCTGCTTAACCCCGCGTATACCACATACCAACTGAATCTTGGAGAGGTTTCCAGTTATCCTCCGGGATACAAAGAAAACGCGGGTATATTCTGCCACAATAATCCGTGGATTTCATGCGCGGAAACGGTTCTGGGGCACGGAGACCGCGCCTTTGAGGTGTACCGCAAGACCTGCCCCGCTTATCTGGAAGAAATCAGCGAGATCCACCGCACGGAGCCGTATGTGTACAGCCAGATGATCGCGGGCAAGGACGCGGTAAATTTCGGAGAGGCTAAAAATAGCTGGCTGACCGGCACCGCCGCTTGGACGTTCGTTAATATCAGCCAGTACATATTGGGCGTCCGGGCGGAATATGACGGGCTGCGCGTTCAGCCTTGCGTTCCGGGGCTTATAAAGCATTACACAGTGGACAGGACGTTCCGTGGCGCGGTGTATCATATTGACGTGGACAACACAAAGGCCGGGGCCGAGCCGAGAATAACCGTCGACGGCTCGCCGGTAGACGGCGTTGTCATTCCGTTGGTTGAGGGGAAGAAAGAGTATTCGGTGAAAGTGGAACTTATCTAAACAAGGTTCTTTCGGCCATACTCAAGGGTGTTACGTACGGAACAAAACTTCCGGCGCAAACTATAATGGAGCCAGAAAACTGGAGGAAAAAATTGAAGGGCAATCGTGAACCTGATAAAATAGAGAAGCAAGAAAGGAAGGGTTCGCGATTATGGCAAAGACAATGTATACCGCAAAGTTCAAGGCAGACCGTGTACTCGAGGTGTTAAGGGGGGATGAGACGTTGGGCGCGATAGCCTCCCGGCACAACATCAACCCAAATTTGTTGCGCAACTGGAAAAAGGAATTCCTTGAGAAAGCGCCGCAGCTATTTGACGAAAGCAACCGGAACCGCGAGAACGTCGCCAAGGAGCGCCAAGCGGAGGCCGAACGCGAAGAATTGCTGAAAACAGTCGGCCAGCTCACAATTGAGCGCGACTGGCTTAAAAAAAAATCAATCGAAGTGTTTGGACCTGATTACGAAAAGAGGTTTAGTAAAAAGCCATTCTGATTTGTCTATCAAGCGTCAATGCGAGTTGTTGAATCTGAACGCGTCGAGCTTTTATTACAAGCCTGCGGAAAAATCGCCCGCTCAGTTGGAACGGGAAGACGCCTTGCGGGCAGCGATAGACCGGTGGCATACAAAAATGCCGTATCTGGGCTGCCGCAGGCTTGTAACGAAACTTGCCGACGACGGGCTGAGAACCAACCGCAAAGAAGTCAAGCGGCTTATGGATGAAATGGGCATTTATGCGATATACCCGAAGCCGAATTTATCCAAACGCAACAAGAAACATAAAATCTACCCCTATTTATTGAGAAACAAGCCCATATACCTACCCAATCAGGTTTGGGCTGTGGATATCACCTATATCAAGTTAAAGCATGGACACATGTATTTAACCGCCATTATCGACTGGCATAGCCGTTACATCGTAGGTTGGGCGCTCTCCGACACGCTTGACACGGCGCCTGTTCTGGACGCTGTAAAACAAGCCATTAATAAATACGGCGTGCCCGCGATCATCAATTCAGATCAGGGTTCTCAATTCACAAGCGAAGAATACACTGGTTTCCTTAAAGCAAGAGGTATTCGGCAAAGCATGGACGGCAAAGCAAGATGGGTGGACAACGTGATTATAGAGCGATGGTTTCGCAGCCTGAAATGGGACGACGTCTATATTAACGAGTATAACAGCCCAAAAGAATTGCGTCGCGGAATAGCTGGTTATATAAAGGATTACAATCATGATCGACCGCATCAGAGCCTCGGCAATAAAACGCCGACGGAAGCCTATTACGCAAGCTTCCAGATAAAACAGGCGGTTTAAAGCAAGCGTTGGCCGGGCTGGCTATCGACAAGAACTTCCCCAGGCAATGGCACTGTCAATTTGAGGTTAGGGCCTATCATTAGTCCTATAGCAACGTGGCTGTAACAACTTATCTTCAACCAATTTATTAACAATAATGTATTAATTGGAATTATTTGGTTCACGATAAATTAAAAAAAGTTTCTCTTGACAACCGGAGCCATTATACTTAAAAAACGTTGACAGTTCTGCCCAGTTTTCATCCCATGACTTAAGGATGTAAGCATACTTTTCTCCATATTTTTCCCGAAAAACCTCCAGCTGATACTCAGCGTCATCAATATT
>JAISZF010000044.1 GCA_031269415.1 Clostridiales bacterium | reverse complement strand
TTATATTTGTTCATTTATCTGTTTTGTTCATACATCAATAAATGAACAAAACCCTTGTATGCCAATATTCATGCGGCTTACAAGGGGATCAAGAGTTCTGTTCATACATTTCGCGTTTTAGACCGCCGCCTTGTCGGGCAAGATGGTCAAGGCGGTCACGGGGGAAACATGACCATCTTGGCCATCTTCCCCGGTACATTCGGTAAACTGAACATCGATTGGCAATTCCCAATACCACTTGCCGCATCGCTTGACGGACTGAACCCCCAGCGCGGACTTGGCGCGGTTCAATGTTTTTGCCGAGATGCCTTGCTCTTCCGCCATCTGCATGATCTCCACCGCCGCAACGGATGTGCCCGCCAATGCTGTTTCAATCAGCCGCCGCGCCCGCGAGAACTGGTTTTCCGGCGCGCTCCGCTTGCCGCTCATCAGGTCGTCGATGGAAATATCATATTCTCCCAGCCAGCAAAACCCATTGCTCGGGTCCAGCCCGAACGCCTGTGACACACCGAGCGCGGCCAGGTTTGACTTACCGTGCACCATCGCCCGCATGTGCTCGTCCACATCGATCCTGCCGATAGTGAGCACACTGCGCGCGGCGGCGTATATGTCGATGCTGCCAAGGCCCCTGTACTGTGCCTTGCTGCCTTTTTTGTTCAGGTGCCCGATGATGACAATGGCGCATCCAGTGCGTTCCGCCACCGCGCCAAGCTGCTTCATCAATGGCCTGACGCCATTGGCTGAGTGCATGTCTGCGCCGCCGAGGTAAGCTTGAAGCGGGTCGAGGATAAAAAGTTTCGCCTTCATTTTTACAATGGCCTGCTCGATCCGTTCATCGGAAAGTGACAGCGCCTGTTCCCCTTCATCAATCACGTGCACCCTGTCACAGTTTGCACCAAGCTGCCCCAGGCGCGGCTTGATGGTGTCCGCCAGCCCATCCTCGGCGGTCTGGAAGATGACATTGGCCACAATGCCTCCGCTGCTGTCCGGCAAAGGCATCCCGGTGGTAACAGCGGCGGCGATGGCCAGCGCCAGAGTGGTCTTTCCATCGCCAGGGTCGCCCTGTATGATGGTGATCTTGCCCTGCGGAATATATGGCTCCCACAGCCAGCGAACCTGCTCCGCCTGTACCTCTCCCATGCTGAATGTTTTCAGTTCTGCCATTATGCCACCTCCAATACTTTTGTCAGGCTCTTGATGGTTTTGTCCTGCAAATGCCATATCTCATCCAGCCGGGCCTTCACGTCGGCGATGTCGGTGATGTAAACGTTCCCCGTCTCATTCGCCCGCTTCGCAATCTGGTTCAGGTTGTTGCTCAAAATGCGCAGCAACCGCGTGCACTCCCGCACATCGTCCAAGTCCAGTGTGAATATATGCCCGTTGAGTGCCATTTTCAAAAGGTACGAACGGGTGGAGGGGAACCCAATCTCGTCCATGCGTTTCATAATGAGGTCGTACTCCTCCTGTGTCACGCGGAAGCCCATGTTGATGCTGCGTTTTAGTTTTTGCATAAAGTGTTCCTCCCAAAGAAAAATCCCCCGGACAATACATCCGGGGTAAAAATGGCGGCGGCCCGTTTTCACGGGCCGCCATCTGCTTCCGCTATGCTGATTTTGGTTGTTCCCGCTCTTCCTTTTCCCGGCGCTTTTTCTCATAGTGGCGCCAGTTAGCTTCGCGCTGTTTCTTGAGTTTCTCCAGCCGCTTCGCGTGCGCCGCCACCTCCTCCGGCGTGGGCTCTGCCTTGGGCAACTCGAAATTGCCGATGAAATTGAACCAGATATCCACCTTCTGAACACGCTCACCACTGGATTTGTCAGGCTTGTGGACAAGGATCTTTTGCACAAATTCATTGAGCATCGGGGTGGTGAGTTCCTCAAAACTTCGGTGCCGACGCGCTAGCTTCAAAAACCTGCCCACATTCTCGCTGTCGGCTTCAAACGCGGCGATCTCATCTTCCAGCCCGGCGTTCCGCATTTTGAGTTCTGCCTGCTCCGCCTCATAGGTCCCGGAAAGCTGCTCGAAACGTTCATCGGTAAGCTTCCCGGTCGCGTTGTCCTCATAGACCTTCCGAAACAGCAGGTCGAGTTCAACAACCCGGCGCCCATTTTGTGCGAACTGCTTCTTGTGCAGCTTGGCCGTATCCGCCTGCTGTACCATCGAATCCGCGCGCACCTTTTGCACGAAATCAGCCTCGTTCTCCAAGGCGTACCGGCTGATATCACGGATGGCGTCAAGCACAAGGTCGCGTATAACGGCGGTGCGAATGTAATGCCCCGAGCATTTTTGCTTGTTGCTCTGGTTTGCCAGATTGTACGAAGAACAGTTGTAGTAGTCGGCGGTTTTGACGGTGTACGCCTTGCCATAGCGCACCGTTTCGTAGGTTTCTTTCGATTGGCGGCTGTTGTACATTTTGGCGCCGCAGTCCGCACAGAATACCAGTCCGGTCAGCGGGTTCGGCTCTCCCACGCTGTCCATGCGGCGGGGCGTACCCCGCAGGCGCTGCACGGTATCGAAGGTCTCCTGGTCGATGATGGCTTCATGTGTGTTCGGGAAAACCTTCCACTCTTCCTTCGGGTTGTAGCTGATTTTCTTGTCCTTGAAGGATTTTTTACTTGTCCGAAAGTTGACCGTATGCCCCGCGTACTCAGGCTTGGAGAGTATCTTGCACACTGTGCTGGTGCTCCAAGCATGGGGCGTAGTCATGTCGTACTTGGCTGGCTTCGCCCCTGCCATTTTCTGGCGGGCAACGTGGTACGAGGGCTTCTCCACCTTTTCCTGTGAGAGCGTCCGGGCGATTTGGAACGGCCCGATGCCTTCCATCGCCATCTGGAAGATGCGCCGTACCACCGTGGCGGCCGGTTCGTCCACCAGCCACTTGTTTTTGTCCGCCGGGTCTTTCATGAAGCCGAAGGGCGGAAGATTGGACAGCGGCTTGCCGGCGTTACCTTTCGCGCGGGTCACGGCCTTCACCTTGCGGCTTGTATCACGTGCGTACCACTCCGCGAGAATATTACGAAAGGGCATGAAATCGTCCTCGCCCAGTGCCGTGTCGATACCATCGGCCACTGCAATCAGGCGCACGCCTTTTTCACGCAGTGTCTCCAAACACAAGCCCACGCGGAGGTGATCCCTGCCCATGCGAGACATGTCCTTCACCAGCAAATTCTGGACATTTCCAGCCTCGATCTCGGCCATCATGCGGTTGAAATCAGGTCGGTCCCACCGGGTACCACTCCAGCCATCGTCAGTAAAATGGACGATGGTTTGAAAATTATGCTTTTTGGCGCACTCCTCCAAAAGCTGTTGCTGGTTCACGATAGAGTTGGAGGGCCCTTGCTGCTCGTCGTCATGGCTCAGACGTTCGTACAGGGCAGTGATCACCCTGTTTGATACTGGCTGCCTGTTCATTACGAATTCCTTTCAGGCAACCGGCTCGTTTGCGGTAATGCCATCTTAGCATCCAAAGGCGGCTTCTTCAAGTCATTTCGCACAAGCCGCAGAATTTTATCATCCATAGTCTCCTTCGCGTCCGGATTAAAGTGCACCCGCACCTCGTAGACAGTGGAGCCGATACGCTTTTGCATGGTTACCGGCTCGGCGTGGACATGCCTGTCCCGCGTCTCAGCCACGGCCGGAATCTTTGCTTTTGCCGCCTGCATATCGTATAGCTCCTTTTTTTAAATATTTTATCGAACATACCTCTTTGTTTTACAAGGCGAGGCGCACCGGAATCCTTCGGAGGAAACCCCGGCAAACCTTGTTCCGCTTTCATCCCGGCCTCGTTCCTGCCCTCTGATCCTGTTCGACCATAAGGGCGTTTCACTCGCCACCGTCCACAGCGCCGCCCGTCATCGCGCGTTCCAATTCCCTCCTTTGCGCGCTCGGGGCGGCTGTATTACCGTGAACAGTGGCCAGGCTACTCCGGGAACGCCCTCTCGCGCTGTGCCTCCGACACAGGCTTGGCAAAAGTGACATCCCCGGTATCCGACCGGCTGCGGTATTCAGTTGTCAGCGACAATGTGGAAAACAAAACGCAATTGTCGCTAAATATATTATCGGCCGGGCTTGACAGGAAGTCAATGACAAAATACAATATTTACTATACTGATTGATTGTCGCTTAATATAGAGATAACCATTTTCGCTTAATGAAGGGGGCTATATGCTCGCAAGTGTGTACATTAAGGATGGGAATATCCATTTTTACAACGAAGAAGGCAGCCTTTCCAACATAGGCGGAATCGTTTTTGAACTTGGAAAGCCACTTTTAAACTTTGTGTGCTATGAGCAGGCACGGTTTGACGATGGCTTTTCCATGATGGCGGATGTCTTTGATCATGAGTTTGCCTATATGAGCGCAACACAGCCTGATTTTAAAGCTGGATTGAATGAGGCTATGGGTGCGTTTCAACAGCAAGAGATTTACGTTTACTTTTACAAGCAGTTACTGTTGGATTTTATTTTCACCTTCATTGATTCGCCGAAAAAAGCCATTGAGCAGCTTGCGGGCAAGATACCCGGCGCGGAAGAAAAGCTGGACTGGACGAAAAACTTTGAATGGCCAATCCCGCCGCCGGGCAAAGTGTATGCGGACAAAGAAAAGCGGCTCTTCCGAGCCGTAAAGGATGTGGTTGCCCTTTTAGCCGAGGACCTGAGAGCAGCACAGGAGGCTACTATCTATGAGGTAGATTTGCTTATTCTCCTACGTGAGAATGTAGGTTTGCAAACAGGCTCGTCAATGGAATACCTCTATATACTTGACCAGCTTAATGTGGAGCATACCGGGCATTCCCACTTTCTCGAAAAGCCCTTCCGCGCGTTTTACGGGGCTACCATTCCGCCTGAAATCGCGTTGCTGTATGAAATCGACTCCATCAAGGATTTACTGCGATTTGAGTTTATCAAGATGATTGAGCATGATATTTTTATCAAGAAGTGCAAAAACTGTGGCCACTTTTTCATCCCGAAGCGCAGGGCCGATGCCGAATACTGCGAGCGCCCCTATGGTGACACCCAGCGCAAATGCAGCGAGATTGGTGCAACGCTACGGTATGAGCGGAAGGTGGCGGGAAACCCTATACTCGAAGCGCACAAAAAGGCGTACCGGCGTTTCAATTCCCGCACGCGCGCCAAAAAGATGACGCAGTCGGAGTTTTTGGCTTGGAGTGAGGAAGCGCGGCAAAAGAGGGATGCGTGCCTGGCCGGGGAATTGCCTTTTGAAGAATTTAGCGCCTGGCTGGAGCAGGGGCGGATACGCAAAAGCCGCCAGACATGAGCGTAGAAAAAGGGGCATGATTGGTGCCTTTTTGCCGCACTGGACGGAAATGTGGCGAGACAGGGCATGGATACCATCGGCAGGGATACAGCCCTACAGTGCCGCTTGCTTGGGCGCAAAATGGCACCCAATCCGTTACATTGGCTGGATGGACAGTCGAGTGGATAAAAATAGAATGGGGACGGCATCGATAGCGCCGTCCCCAAACTTGTGGAACAAATATGCATCTATATGCTTACCAGCCCCCTTTGCGGCATTCGACCGAGTGTACCGCAAACGAGCCGGTTGCCACACTGTTTTGTAGGTGCTTATCCGAAACACCCTTTACAGTATGAACCGTACCACTCCGCGAACAGCGTCCGCAGGGGAACAAAGTCGTCAACGCCCTGCGCGGTGTCCACGTTGTCGCCCACGGCTATCAGGCGTATGCCCCTCTCCTGAAATTGTTCCAGAAACAGCCCGACGCGGAGGTGGTCGCGCCCGATTCGGTCAAGGTTTTTGACCAGTATCGCGCTGACCTTGTCCGCGTCAACTTGGCGCATTAACTCCTGCCAGCCGGGTCTGGCCCACGATGTTCCGCTGTACCCGTCGTCTTGAATCGGGACGATTGGGGTTAAGATAATCACCGGCGGGGATATAGATGATTTCAATCGCCGGGCGCGGCGTTTCTCCGCTTGCGGGAATGACGAGCGTCACATCATGCTCAAAGAGCAGTTCGCGCCACTCGGACACGAGCGGAAGCGTCCTCGCGATCCGCGATATGTCGGCGACGAGAACCGCGCCGATTTCCCCGGTCTTGATGTCTGCCGTGAGTTCGTTCATCGCGGGGCGGTCAAGCGAGTTTCCCGCCGCCCCGCTGTCGCGGTAGGGTATTACGTTGGCGTGGCCGTGTTCGTCCGCGCGCGCTGTCCGGCAGTAAATCGCCGTCTTTCTTGGTTGTTTCATCGTGAGTATGCTCCTTTCGGTTTTGTAACGGTTTCGGTGTAGATCCGCCTGTGCCACAAGCGTCAGACCGCCTATTGTTGTACGGTTCGGAAACCGTCCCTTACAGCATAACCCTTTGGGCGCGTTTCCCGGCGGGATCAAGGCGGCGGATGTAACCGTTAACAAACTTCAAGGTCCCGTTTACGGGGAAACCAGCGACTCCGCCGAGGCCGCCGCGAGCGGCGCTAACGACTTCGCGTTCAGGTTGAGCGCGGCGCTTCTGGAGGATTCCGGCGGCGATAATTTCGTGTGTTCCCCCTATTGCGTATGGCTGCCTCTGGCAGCTTTACTCAACGCTACTGACGCCCAGCATAAAGACGCCCTGAAATCGGCGATCGGCGCGGCGGGTATCAGCGAGGCGGATATCAATCAGGCTGCTTCGCGCATGTTATATGACCTGACTAATCAAGGACAAAACGAAAACGGCGAGGAATTCACCAACCCGCTGAAGATCGCCAACGTTATATTTGTCGGCAAGAATGTGACGCTTAAAATGAGCTTCGCACAGACTTTTATGGATTATTACCGCGGAACCGCGATGAATGTGGATTTTTCCTCAAATGAGGCCGTTGACTCCGTTAACAAATGGGCAAGCGACAATACCGACGGGCTTATAACAGATATTGTCCAGAAATTCAGCTCCGACACCGTCGCGGCTGTCGCGAACGCTATCTATTTTTCCGACCGATGGACTTGGGAATTTAACCCCGACGAAACCAAAGAGGACGTCTTTCACGCGCCCGATGGGGATATAAAGGCTTTTTTCATGGTGCGTGAAGGCAATTCGCAGTCATATTTTGAGGACGATAAGATACAGGCCACGCTATTAAGGTTTAAAACAGGCGGAGGTATGTACGTAATCCTCCCAAAAGACGGCGACGCGTCCGGACTGCTGGCGTCTATGACAAACAGCCGTTTATCTGAAATAGAGACAAATTCTGTTGACGCGACCGGGAAATTGTTATTGCCCCGTTTCTCAATCGAAAGCGACGTAATGCCCCTCAACGACTCGCTCATATCGCTTGGTGTCCCGTTATTTGACGAGAAAGAAGCGCCGCTGACCGGCGGGCTTTTGGAGGAGGATATACCGGTTTGGATCTCCGGCGCGCTGCAAAAGGCCCTGATCAAGGTAGACGAAAAGGGCACAACCGCCGCCGCGGTAACGGTAATGATGGCTGCCGGATCCGCAATGCCGCTGCCGACTGAACCGTTTGAGATGAAATGCGACAAGCCGTTTGCGTTCATTCTGTTTGGAAACACATATGACGGCGGCAGTCAGGTATTATTCACAGGAGTTGTAAATAAACCGTAAAGTAAAGGAAGCCTTTTCAGGCTTCCTTTTTCATCTCGTGGCAAAAGCCAATATAATCCCGTTTTCATCGGCATACGCGGCGCTTAAGCCGCTGGCCTTGAAAATCAGAATATTTTTAAACGAATACTTTGCCAGAATATCTCCTTTGATCGTCATCGCCTTTTCCAAGGCGTTTACGTGGGTTATGCCCATTATAGTATTCTTGAAATCAACGTCGTAAGAGCCGATCATATCTATCAGCTTCCTGACAGCGGGTTTCCAGCCGATAGCCTTCGCTTTCATTTCGATTCCGCCGTCGCCGTTGTCCCCCATAATGGGGGTAATATGAAGCATAGTGCCGATAATGCAGTCTTTTTTGGAAATACGCCCGTTTTTCTCCAAATGCTCCAAGGAGTCTATGACAAAAAACGTTTTTAGTTTGGAGATGTACTCCGTTACCTGGTCCACAATGTCTTGAAAGGGCAGACCCTGATCAGACAATTCATGTACCTTCAGAGCGACAAGCGTTTCGCCCGCCGAGGCGGATTTACTGTCAAAGACATGAATAAGCCCGCTTCCCTGTATATCCTCTAAAAACATGTCTCTCGCGAGCATAGCGCTGTTGTACGCGCCGCTGAGACTGGATGAAATAGTTACCACAAAATTATTTGCCATCTGTGAGAATGAGGACATAAACTCCGCCGGGGAAGGGCACGCGGTGGCAATCTTATTCTTGCGGTTCTTCATAGCTTTAAGCAGATTCCTGACCTCAAGCTTAAGATCCCTGAATTCAATGCCGTCCACGTTAATCAGGAAAGGCACGCGTTTATAATTATCAGAATTTTCCCCTGTTTCTGAAAAATCCGTGCAACTGTCCGCTATAATACTGTGTTCCCTAGCCTTATCCACTGTCATCCCGCCTATCGGTCTTTTCTACAGTATAAACTCTTTGCCCCGCGCAGTCAAGGCGTTATAAAATTATGCAGATCAGCCCGCCGGAGCCTTCGTTGATGATCTTCTGCAATGTTTCCTGCAATTTCATCTGAGCGTCTTCAGGCATACGGTACAGTTTGCTCTGCAGGCCCTCTTTCACCATATCGGACATGGATTTGCCAAACATGTTCAGTTCCCATATCTTGCTCGGATCCTGAGAGCGCTCGCTGTTCAGGTAATTGATAAGATCCTCGCTCTGTTTTTCCGTGCCCACTATCGGCGAAATCTCCGTTTCAATATCAGCGCGGATCAAGTGAATGCTGGGCGCGCTGGCTTTTATCTTAACACCGTATTTGGAACCGTGCCTGACGATCAGCGGATCCTCCAGCTTCATTTCTTCCAGCGCCGGCGTCACGATGCCGTAACCCTTCTGTTTAACCTCTTCCAGAGCGTATTTAACCTTATCGTACTCACGCTTGGCTTCAGACAGCACCTTTATTATGGAGATCAGTTGATACTCGCCGGCGATATCCATTCCCGTGGTTTCGCTCAGGATCTTGTAGAACAGGTTGTCGTCTATGGTGACCTCAACCTTGGCCGAGCCCTCGCCCAGTTTAATCTTATCCACATAAGCTTTCTTCACATGCTCATTGATTTCCATGCCGCATACGCAGTCTTTAAGCTCGCGCAGCTTGACAACGCTGTTAAGTCCGGTTTTTACGGTGGAGATCATATCTTTCTTCAGCCAGTGATCTAACGACAGCGTTTCAATCCATTTGGGGAAATTGATCTTTATCTCTTTAACCGGGAATTCATACAGCACCTTTTCCATAATGCCGTAGAGATCCTCCGTCTTTAACTGCGCGCAGTTTACCGGTATAACGGGCACATTATGGCGGCTGGCTATCTCGCCGCGGATTTTATCCGTTTCCGGGGCGTAAGGTTTTACGGTGTTCAGCAGGATAACAAACGGCTTGTTGATCTCTTTCACTTCGCGGATAACCCGTTCTTCCGCGTCAATGTAATCCTCGCGCGGGATCTCCGTGATGCTGCCGTCCGTCGTCACCACGAACCCTATGGTGGAATGGTCCGTTATTACTTTACGCGTGCCCGTTTCGGCGGCTTCCACAAACGGAATTCTGTCCTCAGACCAGGGTGTGGAGATCATTCGCGGCTCGTCGCCGTCCATATGGCCGATGGCGCTAGGCACCAAATAACCGACGCAGTCTATCATGCGCATCTTAAACGAGAGGCTGCCATCGAGTTTCACCTCTACCGCGTCGCTGGGCACGAATTTCGGTTCGGTGGTCATTATGGTCTTGCCCGCAGCGCTCTGCGGCAGTTCGTCTTTAGCGCGTTCTTTGCTGTAATTGTTGTCGATGTTGGGGATTACCAGCAAATCCATGAAGCGTTTGATGAAGGTGGACTTGCCGGTCCGCACCGGTCCGACAACTCCTATGTATATATCCCCCTTGGTACGTTCGGCAATATCCTTATAGATGTCGTACTGCTCCATTATCTTACCTCCTGATTGAAGTGTATGGGTACAATTCAATATATGATCTGGGACGCAGTTGTAGCACAAAAATATTTTAGTTATGCTATAATTGTCAATTATAAGACGAAGGGGGAGATCACGTATGAGGCAAACCGGCAATCCGACTAAGGAGGATGTGTCCGTTCTGCGTGAACTGGCTGAACGCTACGCGGAAGTCGCGCGCTTGGATATAATGGAGAAAACCAGACACCGCATGACGGAGAATAACGATTTAAAACCCGGCAGACCGCCGGTTCTGCTGCACGAAGTGCCGTGGCACGAAATGGACATAGACGGAAAGCTGAAGCTGATCTGTACGGACGCGTTCGCCCGCGATATGGAGACATTTTTCCGGAGAAGCCTGTTTCAATGGGAATATTTCCCGGGAGATATGTATCTGGAACCGCTTTACGCGATTCCAAGAGCTTATACCTCGACGGGCAACGGCTTTGAAGTGGTGGAGAACCGTCGTATCATTGACGCCAAGAATAATATCCATTCACACGGATACATTGATCAACTGGAAGCCGAGGAGAGCGTGGAAAAATTCCGCGCGCCCGTTTTGACGGCATACCCTGAAAAGGATAAGGAGCGTATGACGCTCGCGGAGGAAATACTGGGCGATATCCTTCCGGTGGAATTGCGCGGGCATGATATCTACTGTCCACCGTGGGACAGAATCGCCAGATACCGAGGCGTCATCGCTTTAATGCTGGATCTGGCGGACAGGCCGGAGCATACCCACCGTATAATGAGCGCGTATATGAAAGGCGCGACCGCCGAAATTGAGCAGATGGAAGCCCTTGGCCTTTTGGAATACCGAAACCCCTATCTGCACTGTACTCCGGAATTCACGTCTGATCTGCCGCAAAAAGACAAAAAGCCGAACGAACCGCCCCGGCTGAAAGACGTCTGGTTCCGCACCATGGCGCAGATATTCTCGGTCGTCTCTCCGGATATGCACGAGGAATTTGACACACTTTACACAAAACCGCTGGCGGATCGCTGCGGCCTTACATACTACGGCTGCTGTGAGGCGTTGGACAGAAAGATCCCCATGCTGCGCGAGACATATAAGAATCTCCGCAAGATAGGCGTCAGCCCATGGGCAAACGAAGAGTCCAGCGCGGAACAAATCGGCAGAGAATATGTATACGCCAGAAAAGCCAACCCGGCCAATGTGTCGGAAACCGCGGACCAGGACGTGATCCGCGCGGAAACAAAGAAAACTGTCGAGGTGTGTCTGAAATACGGATGCGTGTATGAAATAGTCCTCAAGGATATTTCCACGGTTTCATATAAACCGAAGAATCTGATCGTTTGGGAACATACCGTACGGGAAACATTGGATGAGTATTATAAATAGACAAGCTGACACACGCGGAGGAACCCTTTGTTCTCCGCGTTTTGTCCGAAATCCCCATTTCTCGATTCAAAAAATATTTTTTGTTATATATTGACACTACACAACAAATATGTTATTGTTTATATATGTAATTACATATTTAACTAAAATAACCCACGATAAGAGGCTTAGGGCATTTGTTCTTATTCAGGGTAAAGAGGGGGATTATTATGCACAACAAAAGAAGGCTGACAACAGCCATCACCGCCGCGTCTCTATCCGGATTGATTATATCCGGTACTCTCGCGTGGACAAGTATGAATTCCAGTAAGGTTAACAGTTGGACAGGCACCGGCGACAATCCGGACCCTGCATACGGCGCGACACTGCACGACGACCACGTTGAGAACGAGGAAAACAAAGACGTCTATGTTGAGAACTGGGGGCAAAATCCCATTATCGTACGTCTGACGCTCTCGGAATACATGGAAATCGGCCAAGGCGCCGGTACTAAGAACGCTCCTGATCTCAATCAGGCGCAATCCATCGATACCGCTCATCCAGACGCGAATATTGATGATCCCGCAAGTTGGACTATTCATGCCGTCAATTCTGACGACACAGATCCGGCCAACTCTGCGGGGGATGTTTTTCATACATACTGGGAATGGGTAATGGGCGGCCAAAAATATTATAACCCGGCCCCCGCGGATAAAAGAGGCCAGCCGGACGCGAACGGTATAGATTATGTGGATTCCTTAAGCCCTGAAACCATTGACGCGAGTACTCTCGGCGTTAATCAAACCCTCAACGCGGACAAGATTATAACCATCGACGAATGGGACAGTTTGCCCTTAGATGAGCAGATCGGAAATTACTGGGTATTGGATACGGACGGGTTCTGGTACTGGGCGGCTCCCTTGGGTTCCAAGCAGTCGACCGGACTCTTGCTGGACAAGGTTGTGCTGAAAAACAAGCCCTCGCAGGATTATTATTACGGTATAAACGTTCAGGCTCAAATGGCCTCACTGGACGTAAATATTGAGGGGCAGTCGGCAGCCAGCCCTCCTGTTTTAGACAACTATGAGGTTCTGCTCCAAAACGCGACTGAAAAGGGGAAAGCGCTGATAAATAGGATTCTCAGCGCGGCTAATGAGTTTCCCGCGCAAATAGAGAACCCGACGCCTTCACCGGAACCTGAGCCGTCGTCCGAGCCGACGCCTTCGCTGGAGTCGGAACCTACGGCAACGCCGACTCCCGTTCCGGAAGCCACGGCTACCCCGACAGCCACACCGTCGCCTGAGCCGACCGCCACACCGTCTCCCGAGCCGACCGCTACCCCGACATCCACGCCGTCGCCTGAACCAACCGCGACACCTACGCCTACTCCTGAACCGCCGCCGGCAGTCACTAGAACAGTAACAGTAAATTTGTTCCGTCCGCTCGAAGGTGAAATGTCTCTCAGCCTAACGAACGTCGTAAATTTTGACGACGGAGTAATCAACGCTACCAACGCTACCCTTAAAGAGAGCGAAATAGAGAACGGCGGCAAGATTCTTGCTTCCGCGCCATGTACCGTTACATATTTAAATCCTATAGAGGGTGTGATATTTCCTCCGTTTATCCTTAAACTCAATCTGACTCAGGAGGAATTCGACGAATATTCAGAGGCTCGTTTGTCGGCTGACGAGTTGTCTGCCTTGATACCCGAGTGGAAGAATCCCGATGACGCGTTTGAATGGTCATATTCCCCGAACACCGGAGCAAGCGTAACCCTTGATAAAGGTTTCTATATAGTGGGTTATTTCACTACCGTGTCCGGCGATGTTAATGATCTTCTGGACGAAAATAATCAAATCACTTTCGATAACCTCACTTCTAAATTTGGATATATCCAAGTAAAATAATGACGCGACGCGTTCACCGGTTACGGCTGTTTTGACAGCCGTAACCGGTTGTTTTCGTTCCTGTTCTTCTTGAAGTCGTATACGCGCCGTTGTATAATCAAGGGAGATAACGAATCAGTCAGCTAACGGAATCAATATCAACGCTGACGTAAACGGCGGGTACAATATTTTGAAATTGTTTTATCAGGAAAATGAAGCGTGGACAGCGGATCTACACCGCGACTGCGTAGAGGTGTGCAGTG
>JAISZF010000006.1 GCA_031269415.1 Clostridiales bacterium | reverse complement strand
CCGAGATTTGACCGGACTGAGAGATTAATCGAACTGTTTGGCCAGCGTAAGGCTTAGAGTCCGCCACTGGCGCTTCGGATACCGGAGCGTCCTCGTTTGGGGCTTCGGCGCTGGCCGCGGGTTGTTGTGTCGTCGTCTGAGAACCGGATGAGGATCCTGCGCAGGCCGACAAAGATATAGTGATCAAAGCCGACATAGCGATGCATAACCACTTTACGTTTCGCGGTTTCATACATAAACCATTCCTTTCATAGATTTTTTTACAGCGCATGATACACTTTGTTCATTATTACCATAAACAAAACAAAAGTCATTCAAGCATTGTAAGTATATCATTGGCGCGACGATTAGTGGTGTGATATTCTAAGGACTTTGTATCATTTTCTCACATACCAAAATCTCTTCCGCCGACATCTCTTGACTAAGACGTAGACTTTCTGTAATCCTTTGGAGAAATGCCGATGGTTTTTGAGAAGGTTTTCGAGAAATGCCTAGGATTTTGAAAGCCGGACAAAAGGGCGACATTCGCGATCGGATTATTGGTATTCATTAATAGCTGTTTCGCACGCTCCAATCGATAACTAATCAAATAGTTTATAATACTCTGACCTGTGATCCGTTTGAATAACTGGCTTAAGTAATTACCATTGACATGCAGATGGCTCGCGATGTCTTGTACTTTTATATCTTCAGTGTAATGTTTTTTTATATACGTAAACGCTTCAAACACAAGCGTGTTTTTATTCGTTTCATTTTTCTTGCGGGCTAATTCTTCGAGTATACCTATGATTGAGCCGTATTCATGCTCTATAGAAGTATATCTGAGAAAATCAATATTGTGCTGAAGCCTTGAGGCGTAGTCAATCGCTAGATCGCCGTATTTTTCATCAAGAACGGCGATGATTGAGTCACAGCAGTAAAAATACAGGCTAAAGTTATAACTGAGTTTGATAAAGTCAAAAACGAGTTTACGGATGATCACTTTTATCTCGTCAAACACATGGTTAAATAATATCGAGTCTCTTAGATCTGATAATATGGCGTTAACGTCACCGTAGGCAACCTGGGTTTTAGTTCGTAGAACATAATTTTCGGTTAAGTACTCCTGCTCCTTACAAAAAAAAGCGTAATTACGGATATTCTGGTAAATGTCATATGCGTCACGCATATCTTCGATTTTTTCAATCCTTGAACTTAAATAAAGGCAAGCGGTCCTGCATTTACCCACGCGGCTGAATCTTTCCGCCAACAGCTTGATTTTGTTGATACCTGAAGCAACACTCTTGCAGTCGAAGTCATTAATGAAGATGTAGACGTGATTCGGACTGTAATGATATAATTCACCGCCGTTAAATGATTTAAGTTCAACGAGGAACTCAATGTCAAGCGCATGCCCAACAAAATAATAAATGTCCTTGTTCAGCAAATGATCTTCATACTCAAATGGCATAAGGTCGTATGAAAACAAATAGTACCCCGCTGATCTCAGATCAAGGTTATAAACCTCCCTGTTATCAGTAAACTCTGGATTTGATATACCGCAGAGTATTTCAGACAGGCGCTCCCGCCGTTCATAGTGTCGAATATCCAGATTAAAAAATTTGTTCCAAATCTGATCATGATAACGCATTTTGCGGCAATTGTAGATAGGCGAAAGCGCTTGCGTAAAAAAATCTTTATAGAAATAAAGGCTGCTGTCTGAATTTTCATTTGACATAACAAAAAATATCTCGTTTCCTCTCCGCTGAAAGATGATAAATCGTAAAACTAAATTTTCTTCCCGCAGATCTATAAAAAAATTCTGTAATTGATACATAGGCGATACAGCCTCGATAATTACGATGAACGGCTTAAAATCTAAGACTCCTGGCAAATACTCCCCATTTGCGGCTGTCCTTACATTAACCTCAATATCATAATTATTGTTTTCAGCATATGTAATTAATAATGAAGATATTTCCTGATCAGAAAATAGTAAAACCTTGGTGTTCATCACAAACTGTTTCACTCCAGTCGCGGTTGTATTAAAACTCTATTATTCTCATAATGCGAACCTATTAACCATCATAACAAATGATATGAAAAATTATAAGAAACGTTGACATGAGTGTTTATATGTTGTATTCTATCAGTAAATATCCTGGGAACGCAAAATTCCTGAAAAGCGAGGTATGTACGTATGCAGGCGGTCAATGATTTTTTGAAAAGCGCGGGAACCTATTATATCGCCACAATGGACGGCGATCAGCCGAGGGTTCGCCCCTTCGGAACCGTTCACATCTTTGAGGGTAAACTCTACATTCAGACGGGTAAAAAGAAAGACGTGGCAAAACAAATTGCCGTCAATCCAAAGGTGGAAATCTCCGGATGCGACGGCAATAAATGGATTCGCGTAGCGGCGGAACTTGTAGAAGACGGTCGCGCCGAAGCGCAGGAGAGTATGCTCGACGCCTACCCGAACCTGCGCGGTATGTACGCGGTAAATGACGGAAATACCGCAGTTTATTATCTCAAAAACGCCACCGCGACTATTTACAGTTTTGATGGGGAACCGAAAATTATTAAGTTCTAGGGATGTTTTATCAGAGCGTAAACACGGGCGAACGCCCGTGTTTTTTTATTTCCCTCTGATCAACCTGAACTGCGTAACCCACTCCCGCTCCGCCTTTCCCTTTCTATGAATCTCCTCCAGAGGGTTCCATACCCGCCATTTCCCATCGGCGTCGCTATACAGTAAATTCCCGGTCTTTCTATCCCTGCGGATTATAAAATCCTTAAAATCCAAGTCGCGCACCCACGTTTTCCCGTTTCCGTACAGCAATTGCTTTATACCCATTTTCTGAGTACCCGAGGGGACAGGCAGGAAGAATAGAAACTCTTTAGCGGCTTTAAGCCCGAAAATCATAACCTGAATCTGCATAGGCTCGTTAAGAGGGATTCGTACGCTTTCACTGAAAGCCTTATTTACGATCTCCATCGACGGTCGTACAATTGTTGACCGCCCGGTTTCCGTTTTTTCCTCCAAAGCGGTTTTTTTGTATCGAGCGAGTTCTTTGAGAGGTTCAGAAATCGGTATGCTCTCGTAGTCTAAATCTTCGTACTCCGTTTCAGCCGTTTTCTTGCGTTCTTTAAAAACAAAAATAATGACAGACAGGATTATAGCGCCTATAATAATGAAAGAGATTAAACCGATACCGCCAAGGTTTTCTATAAACACCGGCAAGCCAAGACCTTTCAGCGGATTCTGAAATAATCCGGTAATAAGATCAGCCATTAAATCCCCCCTTGTGTCAACGCACGGAAGCCAGAAGAAAATCCGTCACACAGCATACAGCCGCCGAACCGACGGCCATTTTCAGATGGAACTGCTCCAAATAAGCCCCATGGCGGTCTTCCGCGGAAAACCACCAAGCCAGCGCGGTTAACGCCAGCCAGAAAAAGGCGATAAAAACCTGCCCCCAAATAATAGCCTTAATCAGGAAGATCGCGTTAAAGCCTACGGTTAGAAACGCCAGCGATCCGGCGCAGATAAACGGAAGCGCCCACGTTATATGAAGCAGGCTGTCTATTGTGTTAACACCGACCAGCAGATGTCCTCCGCCGCGTCTGATAAATATGTATGGGATAAGAAGTAATACCGTGATTGAGATTATAAAAATAATAACGAGCTTGTTTATAGTTTCGGGCGATATAACACCGGCGGTCAGTCTAATCAGGTTTACAGGCGTAAAAATGGCGGCCGCCAGCCATATGGCGTCCAGAACAAACAGGAACGGCGGATAATTCAGATTAACTAAGATCTCGGGCATAACGCCGAGGATTTGATCAAAACGAGCCGTTTTTTCAGCAGTCACCTGGATTTTCGTATCGGTTGGCGTGACGGAGACCCTTCCATGCGTGGAATTATCCGTAAACGGTTCGTTTCTGTCCAGCAATTCAATGGTTCCGTCGGCTGCCGAAAGACTCTTCGCGGCCGGATTGTCTGGCTTCTCACGCTCCATAGCATTCCCTCCGATATAAGGATAACACCATTTACCGCGCAATTCAAGTTATTATTAGATATTAGGTCAAAACAATGCGCGGCGTACGCAATAACTTTCCTTTGCAATGCGGATTAATCCGGTATATACTGGATGAAATGTATGACCGATAAGGAGAGGTATCTGTGGCTGATAACACTGTTTACAAATATGTTGATACCATTCAAAACGGCGATCCGGATTATCGGCTGTCTTATCAGCGAGAGCAACTGAGCGGCCAGATGACGTGCATGCTCCGCCTCAACCATGACAAATTCGGGCCGGATCACGCGCGCGCCTACATAAGGAATGTCTCCGCGCCTGAACTCACACTGCAATTCAAGGAATATCACGTGCTGCCCGGCGGCGATATCTGTGTCTTCTTTTTAATACCCAAGGATTGCGAGCTTTTTTCCGTGTATTATGGCAAACACGCTGATGAAATGAAGCGCGATTATCTGTTGTGGCTGAAGCGGTTTTCAAAAATTCTGGAGATTAGCCCCGATGTCTTTTTATCGGCGGATCTCCTGTTTGCGCGGCCATCCGACAAAACGATCATGTATATGCCCATCCCGGGGTTTGTAAAACCGCGGAAAACCTATTGCGGCTGGCGGTTGAAGACCGCGGGCGCCAGCCCCGGCCAAACAGGCGCGTATACGGCGGCGGCGTTTTTGCTGTATTTATTCGGGATCGAAAGCCCGAATCTGTTCGACCCAGACAAACTGCCCAAGGATATTCAACAGATCCTTCTGGACTCGATTTCCGAAGCGGATGTTAAACGTCCGGATACAGCCGCGTCTTTCATCAAAAGGCTGGAGAACGCTTCTTCGCGGCGGGCCGAACCGGAAACCGCGGACGAGCCTGAGCCTGACTTCCTGCCGGATAGATATGATGTTATCAAAAAAGTCCTTAAACAATGGAGCGCAATCGCGGGCGGGCTGATGAAAGGGATGCTGCGCAATCTCGCTGGGAAACACAGGACTCGAGAGGCCGATCAAAAAAAGCCTGATGAATTTTAGTTTGGAGGGGTTATATGGCGGTTTTTCAGATCTTTTCACACGCATACGACTATATCTATTATCTTATAGCCGGTATGGCGGTTTTATCGATCTATTGGTTCTTCATAAGCAGACGCCGACGCGTGCTCGCGGAGTTCATCGGCGCCGGCAAATCGAAACACGTCTACAAACTGGATAATACTGTCGCCGCAAGCGGGCAGGCCGATATAAAATTTGACGCATATTCCGACAAGGCCGCGAGCGGATATCTATACGCGACTGTAACTGACGGCGAGCCGCATGGCTGGACCTATGCCGTCAAAGGCTCCGAAACCGAGAGCAATCTGGAAGATGGACAATCCCTTGAACTATTCGGACGATCGTATACATTTCATTCATATCTGGGCGAACACAAACCGTACAGGGGTCACTTTATCTCAATATTTCTTCTGGCCCTGTTCAGTTTGATTGTTCAATTATATTTCAGCGTTTACGCGGGGTTGATGTATAGGGATATCGATCCGTTTTATAATCTTCAACTGGCGGCCTCGCTCAATCTTCCGGGAGGTATGAGTTATTGGATTATACCCTTCATTGGGCTGTTTATGCTGGAAGCTCTAATACTGGCTTTTATCGGCATAGATCACCCCAGACGGATAACCCCGGAGGTTATTCTGGCTTTCTTTTTATCATTTATGGGCGTCGTGCTGTTCCCAAGTAAAACAACCTTTTTCATTATCGCCGCCGGCTGGTGCGTATGGTGCTTCGGCTCGCCTATTCTGAGCAAAGCGCTTCCCTGGATGGGAAAACGGCTTAATATTAACGCTTTTGGCGCCGCGTTGGTCATATCACGCCGCGATATTATCGCCGCCGCTATCATTGTCTGCGTTATTCTGCCCGCTGTTATATTTCCCGGCGGAAATATGACCATATCCCTTCCCGTAATCGGACAGGTGGGCGACTGGCTTTTTATTGTCATCCTGCTGCTGTCTATGGGACGGCTCCAGAATATAAAAAAAGTATTGCCCGTGATACTTGTGTCCAGCGTGATATGCGCGGCGTATTTTCTGAAAGGTGAAACGGGAACTCCCGCCACTTTGGCGGTTATCGTTCTTCTGCTGCTGGTCATGCGCGGTTCGGCGCGCGCCCCCGCCATACTGCTGACTGTGGGGTCTCTGATTGTAATCCTCGCCTCGGCGGCGTCTTTTGGTAATCTAATAAAATCTGGCGCGGGGGAATCGAATACGAAATTCAATACAATCGCCGATAGAATTACACAATGGGAACAGGACTACGCTGAAGTGGACGTAAACAAACCCATGCAGGTACAGCGGATGAGGATTTTTTCCGCCGCCGGCGGACAGGGCGGCGTCGGCCTATATAACGGTCGCTATCGTATAGACAGCTCTCAGACCAATTCCGATTTTGTCGCCGGGGTGCTCTTTGAGGAATTGGGCATGAGAACGGGCGTAATCTTTATCATTTTGATCCTATTGACGGCATACGGCTGTTATTTTCAGGGCGTACGCGCTGAGAAATACCACTTGGCCGTAATCTGTTTTCTGATTGGCGCGTTTATCGCGCTGCGTGTAATGATAAATCTGGCTTCCGCTGCCGGCGTATCCGTAAATTTTCTGTGGTTCCGGCTGGGCGTCCCTATTGTTGGCCTCCCCATGCCATTCTTATCGCGTGCCGGCTCGGCCGGTCTCGTACTCTTCATATGCTTGGCTCTGGTTGACGCCGTTAAGCTGAGTTGGACCATAAAACCCGCGCGGAGAGCAATATACGCCGGAGCGATCGACCCCGAACCGGAAATTGAGGAATTTTCAGCGGTGGAAGATACGGAAATAATTTCAGAATCTGAGGATATCGAAACCGAAGATATAACAAACGCCGAAGATACGGAGAATAAGGCGGAACTCATACATATAGACGACGCGCCCGAGCCTGTGCCGGAGCGCGAACCGGAAAGCGGGGAATAGCGGATGCGCGGCGGCAGACAAGCGGCGGGTATAGCCCTCTTTATAATAACAGTTTTAACATTGCTGATACTGATGGGTTTCCAGGAGAAATTACTGACGGAGGGCGACGCGTATATCTCCTCCGCGCTGGACACTCATCTGCAAACCGACACGATTCAGGAAAATAAGGGCAGGATAGTGGATCGCGAAAATCTGGCGTGGCCAACAAGGCTGGCGAGGGCTAGAGACATGCTTACGCAATGGGAAACACCCGAAGAAGCGGCAAATACGCTGGACAGCCTTTATCATTTATTGTACGGCGGCAATTACGGTATTGCCGGTTTGAAAAACCGCGAATTCTACGGCAGGCACAGCGGGGTTTTCAGCGCGGAGGACGGAATCGGCGATCTGTACACGAAAAAGGGCCATGACGTCTATATAACCGTATCCGGTGTGTTCAACAAGAGGCTGAACGAGGCGCTGAAAGCTTCCGGCGCTGATAATGGCGCGGCAATCTTAACTAATTACAAAACCGGTGAAATACTGGCGTGGACATCCATTCCCTCCTCTTCCGTAGGCAGCCCGCTGCTTTCACAGTATGACGAGGATCACAGCAGGAAAGAGGCGTGGATGATAGACAGGGTTGTGGACAGCGTGTATCAGCCCGGATCGATTCAAAAGATCGCGACCGCCCTGACGGCGATGCGATACGCGGAAGACATGAGCGTTAATCATATGAACAGCGCTCTGTTTACATGCACCGGAGAATTGGAGCTGCCCGGCGAGAACAATAAAGTGACTTGCCCGAGCCCGCACGCTGAGGTTACATTAGCTCAAGGGTTCTCCGTTTCGTGCAACTGCATGTTCGCGTGGCTGGCGTCCGAAGCCGGGCGCGAAAGGTTAATAGCCGTCGGCGAAGACTTGGGATACAATAAAACCTTTACGTACATGGATGAAAAATTAGTGAACCCTGTCAGCAGGATTATGCTGCCCGCGGATCTGTCGGAATACGGCATCGGCTGGAGCGGTTCCGGACAGGACGCAGACGGCGGCGACGTGAAGGTTCAGCCGTATCACATGAATATATTGATATCCGCCATCGCGAATAACGGAAAGGCTTGTCAGCCTTATATAATCAGCCGTATCGTCAGCCGTGAGGACGGCGAGGTCATTGAAAAAACCAATCCTGATAACCCTGGATACTTAGACAGTTCCCTTATAAATATAACAGCGTCCGAAGCGCTGGACTTAAAGACGCTGATGAAGGGCGTATGCCGCGAAAACGGCACCGCCGCCGAGCTGGGCGCGGAGATGAAAGAATTGGGATATACAGCCGGCGCCAAGACAGGCACGGCGGAGATCTCACAAACCACCGAACGTTTAAACGAGAGCGGGGTTAAGGTTACAAAAGGGACGGTATCATGGATCGCGTGCTTTTTGGAGGAGAAACCGTTCGCGCTGGTCGTCGCGGCGCAGAACCCCAGCGTCGGAAACGCGGCGGCGAAGATAGCCAGCGACGTGCTTCCGCTGGCCATTGAGATGAATCTGGACGCGCCGCAATTTGCCGAATAATCGGAGGTATTCGGCGATTGCGCCCGCGTCTTCCTAATCCCTCCGTGTCGGACAACAACTCCGCGCAATATTCGTCCGTCAGTTTTTCCAACAAGCGTTTTTTATAATCGAGATAACGCGCCTCTATATTCAATGGATTACGGCTGACTGAGGAATGCCCGCAACTGTTTCTCCGAAACGCCGACGCCTTCCACAGCGTCCAGTTTTTTTCCGCCCATCCGATAGGACGGCACGGCCCATACGCCTTGTTGCTCATAGGCGTAGTCGTTGCCGTCCCGTTGTATTTTCTCGTACTTTTTGCCGCCCACAACGCGCCGGAAATCATCCGGATCCAGCAGATCACTCGCGTATTCGGCGATTGCGCCCGCGTCTTCCTTGTTTATCCTGTCTTTCAAGCAGGCGTTGTACATACGTTCATGGAACTTCCAAATATCCACGCCGTGTTCGAGCGCGTAAAACATGCCCTGTATTACAATGTCGCTGTGCGGGCCGGGTTCCGGGCGAGGATGCGCCTCGCACGGCTTCCACTCAATTTCGGCCGCGGGAAAATCCTTGATAACATTGACCAGATACTCATGCCCGCGTTTACAGTACGGGCATGAGTAATCAAAGAAAACTTCCAGTTTTGCCATTAAAAAACCTCTCTTCAGTAATTACGCTTTCGCGATTACGGGGATTATATCAGAATATGGCGGGGAATGCCAGACGAAAATTATTTATTGAAAAATTTCCGTTTTCTGTTTTAATCCCCACAAATAATATCGCATATAAATCCCGATTCACCGCACTATATAAATGGGTGGTATTAACGCCCGATACTAAGATTCAGTGAAGGTGAATAAATGGAGCCACTAAAAATTGGTATTGTCGGCACTGGCATGGCCTGGGAGAAACTGCACTGGCCCGCTTATCAGCGCCTGAGGGATCACTTCAATATTGTCGCGGTCTGTGACCGCGATATTGACAAGGCGCGCCGCGCGGCCGGCGAGATAGGACTCAGCGGCGACAGGGCTTTTAACAGTTACCAGAAGATGCTGAATACCGTGGATTTGGAAGCCGTTGATATTATGGTACCCATAGATCAGACATTTGAGGTATCTAAGGACATCATCTCACACAATAAGCATATTATTCTGGAAAAACCCGTGGCGGCGTCACTGTCCGGCGCTAAAGAACTTATTAAGCTGGGTAAGAAGCTGAAGATAATGATAGCGGAAAATTACCGCTATGACGAGGAAAATAAGATCATAAAGAATTTGATTGATGATCGGGCCATAGGAAACGTAGCCTACTTTATTGATAATAATGTGCAGGAATTTCAGCAAAAGATGCTGAGCGGTGATTTTGCCTCGACAGAATGGAGACAGCACCCGGATTTTCGAGGCGGCATTTTTCTGGACAGCGCGGTACATCATATTGCCCGTCACAGATTTTTGTTCGGCAGCGTAGAGAGCGTTTACGCCACCGGGCGATCCACGTCAGCGGAATTCTGCCCATACTCCAGCATCAACGCCATGCTGCGGTTCGGCGATCAAATTACCGGCCATTACGCCTTTTTCTGCATAGCTAAAGAAACACAGGCCCCGATTGTCGGTCTGCGTATCTTTGGCACGGAAGGCGAGATTTACCTTGAGGGCAAGAACTGCGGCTATGTAAATTATTCCCGCAAAGACGGCGAGCATCAGGCAATATCCTACAAACCCAACGAAGGCTACTTCAATGAACTGCTGAATTTCTATGAGGCCGTTAAAAACGATACTTCAATCGTGGCTACGCCCGACAAGGGTTTAGGCGATATGCAGGTAATATTCGATATATTGAGATCTATCGAAACAGGCAGCGTAATAAACAGCGGCGCTTCGACGGGTAGGCGGAGGCCAGCGGTTCGGAAGGAAGCCATATAAGAACGCGAAGCCCTGTAAACGCTGAATTTTCAGCTTTCACAGGGCTTCTCTTATTCAAATCCATTCGTGGTACTTCGCTATATAGAACTTCTTTATAATCTGCACAGCCAGCGCGTAAAGCAGCAGCATTGTGATTACGCACGGCAGATACCATAGGCTTACCGGCGACATCTGCAAGGCGCTGCCAATAAAGGTGTATGGCAGAATAAACCCTACCACGCAGATCAATACAGTCGACACCAACAGCGGCATAGACGCTCTGCTTTCTATAAACGGTACCTTGGCGGTCCGGATCAAGTGAACTATCAGTGTCTGCGACAGCAGCCCCATAATAAACCAGCCTGTTTGGAAATAAGACCCTACCGCCGGACTGTTATACTTAAACACAGTAAACAGCACCACAAAGGTAATAATATCAAAGAGCGACGACGCCGGCCCGAGGATATACATAAACCGCGCTATGCCTTTAGCGTTCCACTTCTGCGGGTTCTTGATATATTCGTCGTCCATGCGATCCAGCGGTATGGCTATCTG
>JAISZF010000289.1 GCA_031269415.1 Clostridiales bacterium | reverse complement strand
TTTATCGTATTCTCACCAAGGATATAGTATAGGCCCTCTTTATGTCAATCAGCATGTACCGACATTTATTTGTCGAATATATGATATATTTAGTTGAATTTTTTCAATGTTTTGATGGGGAAAATTGGGTGCGTTTCTCCTGAGAATTAAGTAAAAACATATTGACACCACGTCAATAATATGTATAATAAATATAATGCTTCGGGGCGTGGCCCAGCTTGGTAGGGCGCTTGGTTCGGGACCAAGAGGCCGCAAGTTCAAATCTTGTCGCCCCGATTGAAAGCCCGTAAATTCAACATTTGCGGGCTTTTACTATTTCCGCTGAATATTCATTTCCGGTTATATGCCAATAATCCCCGCTAAACTGTTGATAGCGTCACGCTTGGCAGTCTGGTCAATATGCGCGTACACCTTGGATACAAGGCTTTAGTTATTAAAGCGCGGTACCTTTTGTGGGAACAAACAGGTTTGACATGTCAACGCCCTCTAATTCCAGCAGCCTTATTTTTGTCTTAACGCCTCCGGAATAACCCGTCAAGCTGCCGTTTGAGCCTACGACCCGGTGGCAAGGGATAATAATCGATATCGGGTTATGCCCAACCGCCCCGCCTACCGCTTGGCTTGACATGCTTTCCTTACCCCTTTTTGCCGCCATTTTTTTAGCGATGTCTCCATAGGTGATAACTTCGCCGTATGGGATTTCACATAGAATATTCCATACGCCTTGACGAAACTCGCCGCCGATAGGGGCTAACGACAATTCGGAAATGTCTGGCCGCTCACCCGCAAAGTATCTGGCCAGCCATTTTTTAGCCGTACCGAATAACGGAATATCGTTTTTCTCTATCATGACTTCGGGTATGGTACCTCCATGATATTTTTGACCCTCCAGCCATAGTCCGACGAGATTCTTGCCGTCGCCGTCACATGCCAGCGTGATTGTTCCTACGGGTGATGGATACGTTGTGGAATAATACATTTTGCATACTCTCCTTATGTATAAAGGCATGGGCAGTATCCGGCTTGCTCGGCATCCGCCGCCGTGTAATAAAAAGTGCGGTTTTCGGCTTTGGGACGCTAGGCTTCAATCACTCCCGACATATAGCCGATGAAATTGTCATATCCAAGGTTCCAATGATATATCTCCGCGATTTGAGGTATGCGCAGCCAGTGTCAGGGCGTGTCCACATAGCCGTGTCGCCCGCGATCTCTATCTGAATCGGATAGGATTTATCTATCAAAAAAATCACCTCCCAAACATCATCGCGCTCGCGGAATGAAGGCGCGGACGGCTTTTATAAGCGTTGTAAAACATATCCGGCACGTTTGAGTACCGCCTCGGCAATTGATCCGCTTCGCGCTTCATCAATTACTGGAGACCCCGAGAATATCGCGGCAATCTCCTGTTCAAGACCTTCCAACGCCCCGGCGTTGAACCAACCTAAATCCGAAACGAGCTTAAGCTGCTCTTCGTGATTTTCGTTGAAGGGCTGACATCTTCTCTGGCCTCCAATGTCGAGTGAATTGTGCCACAAAGACGTTCCGCAATCAAATATCGGCGCGAATCCAATCCATTCAAGTGTATCGGCGTTTCGGACAAACCCAAAATTGTTATAGTGCCTATCTTCATTCGCGATAATAAAATCAAGCGTAAGCATTTTATTAATTTCAGACCGAACGTCCGGTATGCCAAGCGAGTCACAGCAACGCAGCAAATGCGTAAAATCCGAATCAGTATTTCTCATTATTTGGGAGTGAAATACTTTCCACGCGGAAACAAGCTCCGTTTCAACGGTGAGAAAGTTTTCGCATAAGCCCAGCGGCTCACCGCCATCGAACATCAATACGTAAGGGACATGCGTAATTCCTAAGCGCCGCATAATCGCGCTCGCTATTACTTCATTGTATGGTTCCTGTTTCCACGGGTCATTGCCGCACTTAACTAACGCGCGTTTACCGTCAATAATAATCCACTTTTTTTTCAGCCATCCTATAGATGTATTATCCGGCGACATTAAGTTTATGTTTTTCCTGTCTGCGGGTTCACGTCCGAAAAGTATTTCGCCCACGTCTCGCGAAAAATCGTTCTGAAAAAAATTAATGTCCTTCCAATTAATCTCGAAACCTTTCGGACGAATCCAGTAATGGTCCGATAGACTCAACGCGTAACACTTGAGAATTAGATGTTCGGTTGATTCCCTGCCCAGACGCGCGTACAAATCACGTATGCCGGCGCGGCTCGCGGGAATAGACCGGCCTCTCAGCCAATCATTCAGTTCGTTAAGGTCAATGCCGCCTTTCATTGACTGAACTCCGAGCGGAACACGCGCCGGGTTGTGAACGGTTCCAATATTAATGATAGCTACAGCGGGTTCATTGATTTCAACGTCAGCAACCTCGATATTTTTGTGCATTATTGTGTAGTTCATTTCCCCGTTCCTTTAATTTTGTTTTGTTTACGATTTCACTCCTTTTGTCCGCCCATTCGCGAGATTTATCAGTTGCGAAACCCTCTTGCGCAGATGCCCTTCGATCGCGGTGAGCCGGCACTCCGGCAAGTTATACCGATCGTGCCGCGTGAATGTAAAGTTAATCAGTTTACGCAGCTTTTCGGTCTGGCGAGAAATATCACGAATACTGTCGCTAAATTCCTGTCCCAGTGAATCGTAGTATTTAATAACAGCGGCTAGCCCGCCCGCGGTTATAATTCGGCCAATCGGGATATAATGTGTAGATATCGGTGAATAGCGCGCAGGTTGACGCAAGCATCCCCTTCCATTGCTCCAACCCATAAGATACGGCGTTAATCCCCATCGCGTTCTCTAACCCTTTCTTACGCCTGAGCCGCTTTCTCATTTTCCTTAAGCGTTTCATTCATGCTCCCGGTACGGTACCCCAGCAGATCCAAAGCCACATAAGTAAACCCGATCTCCCGGAAGCGTTTATGGATACGCTCGCGGGTCTGCCGATCGGCCAGTATCTTGAAGCCGTTCTCGTCCGTTTCGATGCGCGCGAGTTTATTGTGATGCCTTACGCGCACCTGGCGCAGTCCCAGGTTGATCAGGAACTGCTCGGCGTCGTCGATTTGATTCAGGCGTTCGGCGGTTATGCTCTCACCATAGGGGAACCGTGAGGACAGGCAGGCGAAAGACGGCTTATCCCAGGTGGGCAGCCCAAGTTCCTTGGAAAGCAGCCTTATTTCTTCCTTATATAATTCCGCGTACCGCAGCGGACTTTTAACATCCTGCTCCTTAACGGCCAGCAGTCCCGGGCGGTAGTCTCCGTTATCGTCCATATTGGAGCCTTCGGCGACATTCTCCATACCGTTCTCGCGGGCTTTGCGCCATATCTTTTCAAACAGCTCGTGTTTGCACAGATAGCATCGGTTCGTGGGGTTATGGCTGAAACCGTCTATATCCAATTCCTCGGAATCGACTATGAAGTGCTTTATCCCCTGCTTCTTGCAAAACGCGATTGTTTCGTTCAGCTCGCGTTTGGGGAAAGAGCATGAACGCGCCGTGATCGCGATCACTTTATCGCCCAGCGCGTCGGCGGCGGTCTTCAGGAGCAAAGTGGAATCCACACCTCCGGAGAACGCGACCGCCACGCTGCCCAATTCCTTAAGATAGCTCTTCAATTTTTCATATTTCTCACTCAATTCCATCTGTATTCATCCCTTTCGTGACCTCGTTCTCAACCTCTCGCAGCGTGACGGCATTTCTGTCGGCGGCGTCCGCGGCGTCGTGATATTCGGCCTTATATTTGGAAACGCCATAGCCCTTTCCCGTTTTAACCCGTATTTCACCGAAAGACGTTGGCACAGTTTTGATTTCCCTGTCCAGTGTGTATCTTTCGCATACTGTCTTTCTGACTCCGAAGGTAGATGTGTGTTTAAGCATTAACCCCGCGAAATCATCAGCCTTATCCGCGTCGCAGACGCATGTGAGCAAGACCCCCGGCCGATCCTTCTTCATTTGAACCGGCGCGGTGAACACGTCCAGCGCGCCCGCGCCGAGCAGCGTCCGCAGCGCGTGTCCGATCTCTTCGCCGGTCATATCGTCCAAGTTGCAGCGGAGTTCCGCGACTTGCCCGTTTGCGGCGTTTTCATCTGTTTCGCCCCAAAAAACCCGGACACAGTTCGGCGCTTCAAAGTCTTTTGCTCCCATGCCGTATCCGATCTTACTTACGCGCATTACCGGCATAGGCCTGAACGAAGCCGCGAAACGCTTCAGCAGCGCCGCGCCGGTCGGCGTGCATAGTTCTCCGGCTATCCGGCCTCCGTATGCGGGAACGTCCCGCAGCAAAAACGCCGTGGCGGGCGCGGGAACAGGAATCAGCCCATGGGCGCAGTGAACAAAGCCGCTGCCCACATGCACGGGGGATACGACTATTTGATCCGGCGAGAGTTTTTCCATCAGCAGGCATACCCCGGCTATATCCGCCATAGCGTCACGGGCGCCTACCTCGTGAAAGTGGATCTCTGAGACGGGTACGCCGTGAGCCGAAGCTTCCGCGTCGGCTATTGATTTATAGACCGCCGCTATATTCTTCTTAACTTCCCCGGAAAGCTCAAGGTGTTCAATAAGATGCTCTATATCCGCCATGGATGTATGTGAATGCTCGTGAACGTTCCCGGCCTCGTGTTCATGACTGTGTTTATGTTCATGTTTGCGCTTATGCTTGTGTTTACGGCCATGCTCGTGTTCATGAGGTGTTTTAAAAGCGTGTTCATGACGCGCGTCCTCGGCTCTCTCTTCCACGCCGTCCATGGACACACGCATGTGGGTTCCTGTTATGCCCATTTTAACGGCGGACTCGGCTTTAATTTCCGCCAGCCCTAAACTGTTCATGGTTTCAATGAACGCTTCCTTCTCATCCAAGAGTTCATACAGCGCGGCCATAAGCATATCGCCCGCCGCGCCCATATTGCATTCGATATATAACGTCCTCATCATCACAACCCTATCTTATTTATACTGTTGGCGATGTACCCCGCCCCAAAACCGTTGTCAATGTTTACAACTGACACACCGCTTGCGCATGAATTCAGCATAGACAGCAGCGCGGATAAACCGCCGAAATTCGCGCCGTACCCCACGCTGGTGGGCACCGCGATCACCGGCGCGCTGACCAGGCCGCCGATAACGCTTGCCAGAGCGCCTTCCATTCCGGCCACGACAATGACTACCTTCGCCGACAGAAAGACATCCAGCTTGTTTAACAAGCGGTTCAGCCCAGCCACCCCCACGTCGTAAACCCGCGTTACCGAGTTGCCCAGCGTTTCGGCGGTTAAAGCGGCTTCCTCGCATACGGCCATATCGCTGGTTCCCGCCGACGCCACCACGATAGAACCCACCTTCGTTTTGGAGTCGTCCTTCGCGGCAATGCCCAACCTCGGAATCGGGTGATACTCCAACTCCACTCCGGCGTCAATCAGCAGATCAGCGGCTTGCGGCGAAATACGCGTTACCAGGATATTCTTCAAGCCTTTATCGCGCATGGCGGACACAATGCCCAGTATCTGTTCGGGCGTTTTGTTCTGCCCGTAGATTACCTCGCCGACGCCCTGACGCAGCCCGCGGTGCAGATCTACTTTGGCGTAACCCAGATCCTCGAAAGGGGCGGTTTGGAGTTTAAGCAAAGCTTCTTCCGGGGTGATGCCGGAAGCCTGCACCCTTCGCAGGAGCTCAAGTATTTCATCTCTGTTTGACGCCGTATGATTCGTATTATTTGTATCCATTGTTCACCTGCCTCTTAAAACTTCCTGAATTATAGCAAAGCTTGCCGAATTAGTAAAGCTTCGCATATTTTTACGGACGCCTTCATAGATTTTTAAGAGAAGAACATGGGGAAATCGGAACGCGAACGTTCCGGCCTGTCCTTGGGGGTTGGTATGGACAAGAATCTTGATTTTGAAAAATTGATGGAGCAAGCCCGGTTTCTGTCCCAATTGATGAACAGCGGCGCGAACGGCTCCGGTGAGATACATGTGGAGGAAACGTCCGGGCAGGCAAATTCATCCGACGGCGACGCGGACTACGCCGGCGCTTTTTCTTCCGAAAACAGCGAGATACCGGCTCCGGACACGGCGGATAATCAGGAGGCAATTGAAAAAGCCATTCAAGCTTTTAAAATATTTCAATCAATGAATCAGAGCGGGCAAACATCGGACAACGCGGCGGCATATGATAATACGTCAGCGGATAATGAGTTTGCCGACGACGATATTGAGGAAGAAGAAGGTACCGACGAAAGCGGCAAACGAACAGGGGATTCCGAACCGGACTATTCACGCCTGTACGACGAAACATTTACCACGTCATCAATTAAGGCTATCAAGTCGGCTGTGCGATTTGTCGATCCGAAATATCACAAGGCGATAGGGCTATGGATCAAGTTCATGGAAACGCAAAATATGATGAGCTTCTACGCGAGACGGGCGACCGAAGGACACAGCCGACCGGAGTACGCGGACTGGCGCAGGGGCATGCTGCTGTCGGTGCGTCCGCATGTGAGTTACGAAAAACAATGCGCCATAGACCTGCTGATTAAAGTAATTGAACTGAGAGAGATTATATCCGCGATGGAGGAGATGAATAATGGCTGTTGATTTGGACGAATTATTTAATAAAGAAGCGTTTAAAAGCCTGGAGCCTGAGAAAATAGAGATCTTTCGCAAATTCGCCTCGCAGTTGGACGGGAAATCGGGGCCCGAGATTATGTCCATATATGTAAAATTCAGCAAAGAACTGTCGCGGGGCAGGCCGCTGACACGCGGCGAGAAGTCGGCGGTCATTGAGGCCATTGGCGAATCAATGCCGCGTTCGGATCAGGCCAGGTTCAGGAATATTGTTAAGATGCTTGAGGGTTTTATGTAACGCTAAAAGGGGAATATAACCGCGTGAGGCAGGCGCGATTATATTCCCCTATGCCACTTGTTGCCGCTAATTGGAGTGATAAGGGAGCTGGAAAGAATAAATAGACCAATGACATGGCGAGAGTCAAAGGGAAATGATGGCAAGAGTTTTGGAAAGGCTTTAGATAGAGTGTAAAGACAAGAAAGATATATGTGGGAAGTTGTCTGGAAGTGAGAAGCGCAAGGCGGCAAAGCTGGCGAGGGAATACGGCGAGGGCGGGGAGACATACGTGGCGAAAGTCCTTGGCATGAGCCGGAATACGGTGCGTAAAGGCGCCAGGGAAATAGACGGGGAGGAAATTGAGGATGAATTTTATCTGAGAGGGCGAAACAGGGCCACGGGCAACCAGCCGGAGCTGGAAGCGCGAATAACGGCGATAATGGAGGAACAACGCCAATGTGATCCTAAATTTCAGACGGCCAGGCTGTACACAAACCTGAGCGCGAAAGAGGTCTGGCGGCAACTGATAAAGCAATACGGGTATAGCGAGGCTGAACTGCCGACAGTACGGACTCTGAATACGATAATAAATGAACTGGGTTATACGCTAAAGACGGTCAAAAAGACAAAGCCATCGAAAAAGGTGGAAGAAACGGATCTGATATTCGATAATTTGAAAGAAACGCACAAAAACGCGATAGACGACGACGATATAGTCAGGCTATCCATAGACGCCAAAGACAGGGTGAAGGTTGGCGAATTTTCAAGGGGCGGCGAGAGTCGAGCGCCCGTGGGGGCGACGATCACGATTTTTGTGACGAGTTTGTGACGCCCTTTGGGATTATGGACGTGAAAGAAAAATCAACAACAATATATCTGAACTCGACCAAAGTGACGGCGGATTTCATTGTCGATTGCCTGGAAGACTATTGGAACGCGAATGGTTATAGAGGCACGGGCAAGGTACTATTATAACGGTAAACACCCAGTGGTCAATACGGTTGACAAAGAATATAGCACGGGAGCAAAGTTAACCAAGGCGGCTATGGAGATATACGAAAAAACCTTGGATAGAATGAAAGGCCTTGAAAAATGGTTCGTACATATATCACCACAAAAAGCCAGGGAGGCGCTTGCTTTCACGGAAATTTTTTTCTGACGCGACTTTGGGGGAGGGGGGAATTATGCCCAAAGCACGAAAAACCACTTAAAAATAGCATTAATTATGTTGTATTATTTTGATTTTTACACTAATCCGATATTGCAAATTTTATAGTCAGTTGGTCTATTATTTTTTTCCAACTGCCTTACCTTCTTTTCAGAGTTGGGATTCAGCACCAACACGGACGCGATTTGATTTTCCGTAAGCGATGACATGCGTTTGCAGGCTGTTGTGGAAATAGTTTGTGCTATAGATATGAATTTGATATACTTCTTTATAGAAAAAAGGATGTGACAGACTAATGATTAGAGTATATTTTGAAACGACAGTTTTCAATAGTTATTTGGAGGAGGGGCGAGAATACTGCGCTGAAACTAAACACCTATTCAACATGATTTCGACTGGCGAAGTCGAGGCATATACGTCTGCCGCTGTCATAAGTGAAATCCTCCGTTCCCCTGAACTAAAGAGAGAGCATATGCTGAAGCTCATTACAGAATATGGTATGGCCGTACTGGAGGTAGAGCAGTCGGCGTATGACTTAGCTGATACATATGTTGAGGTGGGTCTTATCCCCGCAAAATATCGTATGGATGGCGTTCATATCGCAGTAGCGTCCGTCAGCGGTTTAGATTGTATTGTCAGTCTGAATTTTCGGCATATAAATAAACTGAAAACAAAAACAGGCACAGAGGTTGTTAATAAGTTCAAGGGATACGACAGTCTGTTTATTTGTACGCCAATGGAGGTCACAAATTATGGTAAATGATTTTGAAATTCAACTTGATAAGATCAGGGTTGATTTGTATGAAGAGACAAAGAATATGACCAACGCGGAAGCCGCTCACGAAATTAACGAGAGTACCCATAAACTTGCTGAGCGGTATGGTTTTAAAATTATAAAAAGCACTCCTTTCTCAATGCGGAGAGATTCAGAAGCGATATAATATTCGTTTATACGGCTATTATATTATTCGGGATTTCCTCACTCAATATTACGCAGTGTAGCTCTGAAGATTATCGGGGTGTGATCTTATGACCAAGACAAACGCGTTACGAATACTGGAAGCCGCCGAAGTGCCGTTTTCCACCCACGTGTACGACCCGTCGGACGGCAGAATTGACGGCCTGAGCGTTGCCGCGAAAATCGGGCGAAAGCCTGAAATTGTGTTCAAAACGCTTGTAACGGCGGGTAAGACGACTGGGCTGAATGTATTTGTCATTCCCGCGGAATGTGAGCTTGACTTGAAGAAAGCGGCGGCAGCGGCGGGCGATAAGTATATTGAAATGATAAAGTCCAAGGACTTGGAGCCGCGGACCGGCTATATTCACGGCGGCTGCTCGCCGGTCGGAATGAAGAAGCCGTTCCCGACGTTCATTGAGGAAACCGCGCAATTACTCGACAAAATGATTGTCTCCGCGGGGCGTATCGGTCTGCAAGCGGAGCTTGCGCCAGACGATTTGGCGCGGATTACAGGGGCGGCGTTTCGAGATTTAGTTTGAACGCCTATCTCGAAAGCTCAGCGGCATATACAAGCGGCTGAGTTCCACGGAATTTACGCGTACAAAATCCCCCCGCGCCTAAAAATATGAAAAAATCTGGCAGGGAAATCCTTGAGTAACGAAAATTGCGATATTATCCACCCGAACGGCGTGAAAGAGAAGAAAATTGATGTTATAGACGGGTACGCGATAAAATACCACGCCGGCGGCGATACCATATGGTCAAAAGGCAAAATGACGGACGGACAGCCCGACGGCTATTGGGAATGGTATCGTCCGGACGGAACGCTCAAGCGAAGCGGTTACTTCGATAATGGCGCGCCCGTTGGCGAGTGGGTTACGTATGACGCGGAGGGAAATCCTTATAAAACAACGCGGAGGAAAGCAAGTGAATAGACAGGAGGACATATGGACGGGATAATGGCTTCGGCGCGAAAGGTTTTAAAACACTACTACGGTTATGACAGTTTCCGCGAAGGGCAGGCGGAGGTCATATCCGCGGTTATGGACGGTCGTGACGCGATGGGGGTGATGCCCACCGGGGCGGGGAAGTCGCTGTGTTTTCAAATCCCCGCGATTATCCTGCCGGGCATTACGCTTATAGTTTCGCCCCTTATTTCCTTAATGCGCGATCAGGTTCAGGCCCTTACGGCTAACGGCATCCCGGCCGCTTACATAAACTCGTCGCTTACATATTCGCAGTCTCTCAAAGCAATGGCAAACGCCCGGGCGGGAAAGTATAAAATTATATACGCCGCGCCGGAACGTCTGCTCAACGAAGATTTTATCGAATTCGCGCAAAGCGCCGATATTTCACAGATAGCTGTGGACGAAGCCCACTGCGTCTCGCAATGGGGGCATGATTTCAGGCCGTCGTATCTGGACATACCGGAGTTCGCGAAAAAGCTGCCGGCGCGTCCGATTATGACGGCTTTTACCGCGACAGCCACGCCTAAGGTGCGCCAGGACATTTTGCTTAAACTGACACTGAACAGCCCGTTTACACTTACCACGGGTTTTAACAGGCATAATCTGTATTTTGAGGTTAGAAACGCTAAACATAAATACGTTTCCTTAACTGAGTATTTATCAAAGAATGACGGCAGCGGCATTATTTACTGCGCGTCGAGGAAAAACGTCGAACAGGTCGCCGATAAACTGGTGGCGGACGGGTTTAAGGCTGCGAAATATCACGCTGGGATGGCGGACGGTGATCGCGGCAAGGCGCAGGATGATTTTCTGTACGACCGCGTTCGGCTCATTGTCGCCACAAACGCGTTCGGAATGGGCATAGATAAAAGCGACGTGCGCTTTGTAATACACTACAACATGCCGAAGAATATGGAGAGTTATTACCAGGAAGCCGGGAGATCGGGGCGCGACGGCGCTCCGGCCGACTGCGTTCTGCTGTACGGCAGGGGCGACATAGTGACTGCGCGTTATTTGATTGATCAGGGCAGCCCTGAAACCCGCGCGCGCGATTACGCGCTTCTGCGTGAGATGGTCAGTTACTGCGAGACCGGCGATTGCCTGCGCGAGTTCATTCTGCGGTATTTCGGCGAAACTAAGCCCATAACCTGCGATAACTGTTCCAATTGCCGCTCCGAAGGCATAGACACGGACGTAACCGTACCCGCGCAGAAGATCTTATCGTGTATCAGCCGGATTAAACGCACTGGGCGTTCCTACGGATTCGGGGTTATCTCAAAGATACTGCAAGGCAAGCCGGACGAGTATCTGAGTGCGCGCGGGTTGGACAAACTGCCGACGTTCGGCGTTATGCCAGAGGATTCCCCGGACTTCATAAGACAGGTCATGGATTTGCTGAGAAAACGCGAGTATATTTCAATTTCAGAGAATGAGTATCAGACCGTGTCGGTGCTGGAGAAAGCGAACGAGGTTCTCA
>JAISZF010000285.1 GCA_031269415.1 Clostridiales bacterium | reverse complement strand
ACGGTTGACCGCGTCATGCCGTTAGCTTATCACGCTTCGCAACGAATTACAAGCGCTTTTTCTGGCGCTTTTTCTGGCGTCAAAAAATTACTGTTTATCTTTCGCAATTGAAAAATATTAATGACAGTGATATGGATAAGCCTGCCATGCTTATTGAACTCAAATGGGATAAATCAGCGGAAAGCGCCATTCGCCAGATCAAATCCAGAGAGTATTTATCGGTATTGAAGGATTATGAGGATAATGTCTTGCTTATTGTCGTTAATTATGACAGGGATTCCAAACGGCATGAGTGTGTAATAAAAACCGAAAAGGTCGCGGACACTTTAAGGCTTCCTTTTGGCCGCGGGCAAAAGTAGATTGTCGAAGAAATATTCGATTTGCCTCTTGAAATACGAACAGATGTATGCTATACTTGTTCGTAGCTAGTTATTACATTTTAGGGGGCATCTATGGATAAACAGCAAATGAGGGAGATTGTGACGCGGTACAAAGAATATCTGCCGGAAACCGCCGAAACGCTGCTGGATATTCTGGGGTATGACGGGCTATGCGAGCTTTCGGCTGTATACGGCGGGTCGTCCTTATACATACCTAAACGGGCGAACCTGTTTGTCAGTTGTCTGCAGCAATCTATGGTGGATGAGTATAACGGTTTAAATTCCATGGAATTGAGCAAGAAATACGGCGTGTGCAGACGGACGTTGCAAAGAGCGGTCTCTCGTAATATCAACGCGGGAAAACATAACCGGGCAACGGAAGCGGGCGCGGCAAGATATAAATGAATCTAAAATGGACGCAACTCCCGCTGTTCACGTGCGGGGGTTGCGTCCATTGCCGCGGTCAACCCGGTTAACTCGCGGGGGTTGCGTCCATTGCCGCGGTCAACCCGGTTTCCGCAAATCTTTAAAACACCGAAACTTCGGTATAGTATAAGAGTTTATAGGTTTCCGTTCCGTTGTATGTATGCTTAGCGACCTTAGCGGATATGCCGCCGCCGGGCGCGCCGTCGTATTCCCATTTCAGGGATACTTCCGCGTCAAACGTACCGTCGCCGTTATCAAAATACCCGTCAAGAACGAGCAAGGGTGAGACGTAACCGTCAGCCGGTTCAAAGTAATAAGTTCCATTCTCATAATGATACACTATACGCTGATGATCCGCGGTGAGGATTGTTTCATGCTTTACACCTGTTATGCCGAAATACCTCAGAATCGTGTTATCGACCGACGAAGAGGGTATTCTTCCCGCAAACGAGCGTCCGTCCACATTTAACGCCTTTTCCTGGCTGTCGTAGGCGACCGCCTGGGTGCTGTTAATGTGATTATGCTGTATGGCGTAGGAAATCAATAGTTTCTCGTCATAATCCGCGGCATCGAAGTAATCAAAATTCCCAAGCTCCGAGAAATTCATCAGGAACAGAATTAACGCGTCCTTCTCCGCGCTTCTCATGCTTGCCGCTAAGTTCGCGCCGTTATGCCTTTTACCGGTATCAATTATAACAGTGTTTTTCCCGGCGTCCCAATCCACCGCAAAGCCGAACGCCGATCCGATATCGCGTAATTTGAAGTAATTATTTCCTCCGATGTTATAGGCGGTCATTGCCAGAAGATTACCGTCTTTATAGACACTAGACGTCGTTGGTTCCGCCGTTCGGATGCCCTCCCCCGATTGCGTCATCTCACCGCCCGCGGTGGCATACGCTTTCCCGCTCACCAGATTAATGGAATTTTTCGCGGCGTCCCATTCCACCGCGAACTGTGTCGGGGTTCCCCTTAGCGCGTAGGCTATGTCGCGCAGTTTAAAGTAATTGTTGTCTTTAATGTTATACGCGTCGAAGGGAATGATCTTGCCGTCCACAAGCACTTGCGACGCGGTGGGCGACGCTTTTTCCGCGGCCAGGCAAGTCAGCCCCGCAAGGCTTATGACTGTCAGGCATAGGCATATGAATACTTTTTTCATGTTACTACCTCCTGAGACTAATAAGATAATGCTAACATAAATTTCCTATTTTACCAATGACTAAACTATCTCTTTTATGTGACGATTCCGCGCTTTCATCACGCAAAAACCGCGCCCATATTTTTATGGGCGCGGTTTTTGCGTGATGTTGAAACGGATCGAAGCAATTCATAAACAGACTGCTTTTTCGGAAATTCACGCAAAGTCGCCGGTCTCTATATATTCATATAACGCTTTAGTCCCAGATAGAAATTCTCTCGCGTACCTAAACATCTTTACAAAATAGGAATAACCATTATATAATAAATCGTCAGTTTGATTAGCGCCTGAAGGGGGAAACGTATGCCGCGGTATATTTTAAAGCGTGTGTTACTAGGGCTGGTGGCGTTGTTTGTTGTATCCACACTCACATTCTTTCTGATGTTCCTGGTTCCGGGAGGGCCTTTTCTCAGCGAGAAAACACCGAGCGCCTCCACGCTGGCGGCTCTGGAGAAGAAGTATGGGTTGGATAAGCCGGTTATAGTCCAGTACGGGAACTACATGACCAACGTGCTGAAGGGCGATTTAGGGCCCAGCATGAAGCAGCGCGGGCGCACGGTCAACGATAGAATCGGTACAAGGTTTCCTATATCCGCCAGGCTGGGGGGGTCGGCAATGGTTCTGGCCCTGTTCGCGGGCATTCCGTTGGGCTGCTTGGCCGCCCTTAAAAGAGGGCGGGCCGGGGACAACACAATTCTGGTCATAAGCACGGTCGGTATCGCAATGCCATCCTTTATCACGTCCGCGCTGCTTATGTATATATTCAGCCTCAAACTGGGGTGGCTGCCGTCTATTGGGCTGGACGGCCCGAAGAATTACATAATGCCTGTAGCGGCGTTAGCGTTTTACCCTACGGCGTATATCACAAGGCTGATGCGATCGTCGATGCTGGATGTACTCGGCCAGGATTACATGCGTACCGCCCAGGCTAAGGGGCTGCCTTGGGCCGTTCGTATCTTCAAGCACGCCCTGCGCAACGCCGTCGGGCCTATTATCACTTATCTCGGGCCGGCGCTGGCGTTCATTCTGATAGGCAGCTTCGTGGTGGAGGGTATATTCACTATACCCGGCTTAGGCAACAGTTTTGTCAGTTCTATCACTAACCGGGACTATACGGTGATTATGGGCACCACATTATTTCTGGCGGCGCTTCTTATTGGTTTTAACATCCTGTCCGACGTGCTGAATAAGTTACTGGATCAGCGGATTCAACTGAAGTAGGCCAATAATAACCGGAGGTGACGCTATGGAAAAACAGCCTAAGCTTGCGCCGTTTAGTATGCATTTACGGGTGGATGACTTCCTCCCGGCTGATGAATCCGAAAAAGAACGGCTTGTGGTAATGCGCGAAAGCGTGGGGTTTTGGAAAGACGGAGTGCGCCGGCTGACCGCGAACCCCATAGCGATGGTCAGTTTGGGGGTTTTGCTGGTAGTTTTTGTTATAGCCTTCATTGTGCCGGTTTTCTACCCGTACACATATGAATGGCAGATCCGCGGCAGTGAGAACCTGTTCCCCATGCAATATTCCCAGACGGAGAAAGACATAATGGCTTCGGGGGGCAATGTGTTTCCGCACATCCTGGGCACCGACAACCTGGGGAGGGACTTTGCCATACGCGTAATGATCGGCGCGCGCATTTCACTTACCGTCGGCATGGTGGCGGCTGCCCTCATACTGCTGGTCGGCTCTGTTTACGGGGCGGTGTCGGGATATTTCGGCGGCTGGGTAGATATGATCATGATGCGGATTGTTGACATCATCTACACCATTCCTGATATTTTAATTATTATTCTGCTGTCGGTTACGCTGAAAGCCCCATTGAAAGCCCTGGCGGATTCATCGAGGTCTTTCGCGTGGATCAATACCTTTGGGGTTGGCCTCATATGCATATTTATCGTGTTTACCATGCTTTACTGGGTTGGAATGGCGCGCTTGGTGCGCGGGCAGGTGCTGCAGCTTAAAGAAATGGAATATGTGACCGCGGCGCGGGCGCTTGGCGCGAGTCACTGGAGAATTATCAGCAAACATCTGCTCAGTAATTCTATCGGTCTGCTTATTATTACTACCACGCTTCAGATTCCGTCTTCAATTTTTACCGAAAGCATCCTGAGTTTCATCGGCATGGGCGTGGCCGCCCCGCTTCCCTCGTTGGGCAGCCTGGCGAAAATGGGCCTCGACGGCCTGCAGAGTTATCCTTACCGCATATTTATCCCCGCCGTATTCATCGCCGTCATCATACTGGCTTTCAATCTGTTGGGCGACGGTCTGCGTGACGCGTTTGATCCCAAGCTGAAGAAATGAGGAGACCCATATGAGCGAATATCTTGTGGATGTCCAAAACGAGAGGCTCTCCTTCTTTACGCCGGCCGGCGAGGTGAAAGCCTTAAACGACGTTACGTTCCGCATGAAAACCGGCGAGGTTTTAGGGATTGTGGGCGAAAGCGGCAGCGGCAAATCTGTGACCGCGTACTCCCTGCTGGGCATTGTGCCGCGCCCCGGACGCTTTTTGGGCGGCTCGCTGTCGTTCAACGGCCAGCGGCTGGACACTATGTCTGATAAGCAAATGGAGAGCATCCGCGGCAATCAGATATCTATTATCTTTCAAGACCCTATGACCAGCCTGAACCCCGTGTTTACCATAGGCGGCCAGATTATGGAAGCCATAAGGCTGCACTCGGGCAAACCCAAAAAACAAGCGTGGGCACGCGCTGTTGAGATGCTGAGCCTAGTGGGCATAAACGAGCCTGAAAAGCGTATGCGCCAATATCCTCACGAACTATCGGGAGGAATGCGCCAGCGCGTGATGATAGCCATGGCGCTGGCCTGCGAGCCGAAACTGCTTATCGCCGACGAACCTACCACCGCCTTGGACGTGACCATTCAGGCGCAGATACTGGAATTAATGCAGTCGCTGCGCAAAAGTTTAGGGATGGCTATTATCCTTATTACGCACGATTTGGGCGTGGTGGCGTCTATCTGCGAGAAGATAGCGGTTATGTACGCGGGCAAGATTGTGGAGTACGGCACTACCGACGAGGTGTTTTATAATCCCCGGCATGAATACACAAAAGGGCTTTTGCGCAGCAAACCCCTTTTGGACGACGATGAGAAACAGGAGCTTACGCCAATACCGGGTTCGCCGGTAGACATGCTTAACCCGCCCGCGGGGTGCCCGTTCGCCCCAAGGTGCGAGTCTTGCATGAAGATATGCGTCCGCGAAATGCCGCCCGTCGGCGAATTCTCGGATACGCATTACAGTCTGTGCTGGCTGAGTCAGAAGGCGGCTTTCGAGGCCGCCGGAAAGGGCGGAGCGCAATGACGAATCTGATAGAGGCAAGGGAACTCCGCCAGTATTTTCCGGTAGGCGGCTTTTTGAGCAAGAAAAAGGTTAAAGCCGTGGACGGCGTCAGCCTGACAATCGCGCCGGGGGAAACATTCGGTCTCGTGGGCGAGAGCGGCTGCGGCAAAACTACGCTGGGGCGCACAATTCTCAGGCTTTACGAGCCTACCAGCGGCAGTATAACATATAACGGCAGCGACATTACAAAAGCGCCCATGCTTCCGTACAGGCGCAAGATGCAGATTGTGTTTCAGGATCCCTACGCGTCGCTGGATCCACGGATGACAGTCGGCGAGATTGTGGGCGAAGCCATTGATATACATAAACTCGCTTCTGGCAAAAAGGACAGGGCGGATCGTATAATCTCTATATTGGATAAGGTCGGCCTTAATTCGGAACACGCCAACCGCTACCCGCACGAATTTTCGGGCGGACAGCGCCAGCGAATAGGCATAGCCCGCGCCTTGGCGGTCGATCCCGAGTTTATCGTGTGCGACGAGCCAGTGTCGGCTTTGGACGTATCCATTCAGGCTCAGGTCGTAAACATGTTTGAACGCCTTCAAGAGGAAAACGGGCTTACGTACCTGTTTATATCCCATGATTTGTCTATTGTAAAACACATCTCCAACAGAATCGGAGTCATGTATTTGGGTAAACTAGTTGAGACAGGGGAAAGCGGCGAGATAACGCTGCGCGGTGTTCACCCGTATACCCGAAGCCTTATTTCCGCTATACCCATAGCCGACCCGAATAAGGCGAGGAAGCGGGAGCGTATAATATTAGAGGGCGACGTTCCCAGTCCATTGAATCCGCCCAGCGGATGCCGGTTCCACCCGCGCTGCCCATACGCGGCGGCGCGCTGCTCGGAGGAAGAGCCCGCTCTTGACGAAACGGAAAAGGGGCATTTTGTCGCCTGTCATTTCCCCGGACGCGGTTGAGAGCGCGGCTGTGATATTAATTATGAGGAGTGATATTTTTCAATGAAGAAAAAGCTTAGAGCGGTAAGTCTGGCGTTAGGCGTCGTAATGCTTATGTCGTCATGCGGCGGGGGCGCTGAGGCTAACGCGCCGACGACTTCCTCGGAAGCGGCGCCGCCCGCGGCAAGCAGCGAAGCGGCGGCTGAAACGCCGAGCGAGGCGGCCAGCGAGTCCACCGCGCCGTCAGAAGAACCAGCCTCGGAAGGAGAGACTTCGGGCTTTAACCCGGACGCGTTTCAGGTCAAGGCAATAGACGATAAGACGCTGGAGGTAAAACTGACCGCCATAACGCCTTATTTCCTAGAACTGACCGCGTTTCCCACTTTCAACCCGGTACCCTTGCATATCATCGACGAAGTGGGCGAGGCGTGGGCGACTGATGCCGCCACCTACATTGGAAACGGACCGTACAAAGTGACGGCTTGGACCCCCAGCGATAAGATCGTAGCGGAAAAGAATACCACTTACTGGAACGCCGCCAACTTGGGACCCGATACAATCAGTTTCGCGCTGATGGAAGACGACGCGGCTCAGCTTACGGCATACGAGTCGGGCCAGCTTCAATTCATCGACGCTATTCCGCAGGATGAACTGGATCGCGTGTCGTCTCAGCCCGATTTCCATAAGGAAGGCCAGCTTGGCACATATTATGTGAGCTATAACGTAACCGCCGCCCCGTTCGACAACCCGCTTGTAAGGCAGGCGTTTACGCTGGCTGTCGACCGTGATTATATCGTCACGCAGATAGGCAAAGCCGGGCAGATTCCCGCCGGCGCGTATGTACCTGTCGGCTTGACCGACGCAGACGCCTCACAGGAATTCCGTGATGTGGGCGGCGATTACTATGACCCGACCAGCGCGGGCAATGAGGCTAATCTCGCGAAAGCGAAAGAAGTCCTGGCCGAAGCCGGTTATCCCAACGGCGAAGGACTGCCTACCGTAACCTATGTTTACAACGAGGGCACGGGCCACCAGGCCATTGGCGAAGCCCTTCAGCAGATGTGGAGCGAACTCGGCGCCACAGTAACTCTTGAAAGCCAAGAGTGGGCTACTTTCCTGAACACCCGTAAAAACGGGGAATATCAAGTCGCCCGCAACGGCTGGCTGGGGGACTATAACGACCCCATTTCATTCCTCGACATGTGGATTACGGACGGCGGAAACAACGACGCCCAGTGGTCGAATACCGAATATGACGGGCTTATATCCGAGATCAAGAACTCCGGTGATCAGGCGAGACGCATGGAATTGATGCATCAGGCGGAGAACATTATATTTGACGAGTGGATGCTCTGCCCGATTTACTATTATGTGGACGTTTACATGCAGAACAACGCTTTGGACGGCAGCGTATGGGCTTCACCGCTGGGCTATAAGTACTTAATGTACGCGAACCAGCCGGAGTTGAACGTCTGCATCGGGCCGAATCCGGATACAATCGACCCGGCGCTCAACTCAGCTGTTGACGGCGCCACCCTTATAATCCATAATTTCGAGGGATTATACACGCTGGATGATAACGGCGTGCCGATTCCCGGCCAGGCGGAGAGCGTTGACGTCAGCGACGACGGTCTTACGTATACGTTTCATCTGCGCGACGGCATACAGTTCAGCGACGGAACCCCCATTACCGCCCAGACGTTCGTGGACAGTTGGGTTCGAGCCATTAACCCGGAAACCGCCGCCGACTACGCGTATATGTTTGAGTCTATCGCGGGTTACACGGAGGCTTTAGGGGAGTAAGAGACTCGCGAAGAGGGCGTGTATTATGGGCTGGATGTTATACTGGATAAGGATAACACATTTATACCGGACGTATTTGTGTTATGCGACAGAAGCAAAAGGAAAGCCAATGGCATACATGGCGCGCCGGATCTGATCGTTGAGATTCTATCGCCCAGTACCGCGAAAATTGATATTGTTGAGAAGAAAAAACAATATGAAAAGCATGGCGTGAAAGAGTATTGGATTGTTGACCCCGAGTCGAGCTCTATCCAGGTTTTTTTGTGTAATGGCGAAACTCTTAGTGATATAGAAAAGCGTCCCCTTTGGGGACGCTTTTCTATATCGTTAATTAAGCAAAACACAGCTCTTGTAAGTAAGCGTCAGCTTTCCGTAGTTATACGGCATTCCGGACAACTGGCATACCTTGCTTACCCACAGGCCGTAGGCTTCCATGGAAGAAATAGAACGGTCGGGGAAGCGGCACGGCGCGTCGGGATACGCGCATGTTTCGCATATATCGCATGTGCCCGCGCCCATGGGCAGTATGTCGGGATAGCGGCTCCTGAGTTTGGCGACGAACCCGGCAAAATTGCGTTTGTGCTTCTCCCCGGTTTCCTGAATGGTTTCATAATCGAAGTCGTCCTCCATCAGCCCGGTCGTTTGAACGATAATGCCGTATGAATACCGCGCGGCGCGCTCCGCCGCTTCCTTAACGGAGCCGCAGGCTGGGGGGCACCGCCAGTTTCTGTTATACTGCCGGCATTTGTCAACACTGCACATTTCCCTTACTTCCGGCATGAAAACCAGCGACTTGACATTCAGTTCGCCCGCGTGGGAAAAGCCGTTCTGTAGGGCTTCCAGCGCTAGGGCTTCAGTATCATGGTTGAAACGCTCGCAATCCGTCATGGCGTCGGCCACTTTTCTAACACTTGAATTTGCACATTGATCACCTATAATATATAATAATACTTACCGTAAGAAACGCAATAATTATAATTATTTACATGTTTAAAGGGGATATATATGAGCGTTATCCGTGACAAGAGTCTAGCCGAATCCGGGCTGAAGAAGATCAATTGGGTAAGGGAACAGGAATTCATGCCGGTTCTTTCTCAGCTTGAGAAAGAATTTGAGCGTGATAAGCCGTTTAAAGGGCTTAAAATTGCCATCTCCATTCATTTGGAAGCTAAAACCGCTTATCTGTCGTTGGTGCTGCGCTCCGGCGGTGCGGATGTGGCAGTAACAGGCTCGAATGTACTGTCCACCAAGGACGAGATCTGCGCCGCGTTGGACAGCCTTGGCATGAATGTGTACGCCTGGCACAACGCCTCGGAAAGCGAATATGTCGAGCATTTGAAGATGACGCTGGCCTTTAAGCCGCATATCATTATCGACGACGGCGGGGATTTGACCAATCTGCTGCACGGCGAATGCCGCGATCTTGCCGAAGATTTAATCGGGGGCTGCGAGGAAACAACAACGGGCATAACCCGCCTGCGGGCGCGCGAAAGGGAAGGAAGGCTGTATTTCCCCATGATGGCGGTAAACGACGCCAACTGCAAGCACCTCTTTGACAACATACACGGCACGGGGCAGTCCGTCTGGGACGCTATTATGTATACGACAAACATAATGGTTACAGGCAAGGTTGTTGTCGTCGCGGGATACGGATTCTGTTCGTCGGGGATCGCCAAACGCGCGAAAGGGCTGGGCGCCAGGGTAGTGGTAACGGAGGTAAACCCGTTCCGCTGCCTGGAAGCGGCCATGGAAGGCTATGAAGTGCTGAAAATGGACGAAGCGGCTAAAATAGGCGACATATTTATCTCCGCTACCGGATGCAAAGACGTTATAACCGAACGGCACTTCAATGTCATGAAGAACAATGTTCTTCTGGCGAACGCCGGGCATTTTGATGTGGAGGTCAATAAGGAACAACTCAGGGCCATGTCCGCGCGCGTGGAGAACCGCAAGCCGTTTATCGACGGATACTATCTGAACGACGGCAGGGTAATAAACGTCCTCGCGGACGGCAGGCTGGTTAATATTGTGGCGGGCAACGGCCATCCGGCGGATATTATGGATTTGAGCTTTGCCATTCAGGCTCTGTCCGCGATGTATGTGGCCGAACACGGGCGTTCGCTTAAACCCGGCGTGTATGATATTCCCGCCGGCATAGATTACCGCGTTGCAATCATGAAGCTGACAGCCATGGGGCTGGGGTTGGATACGTTAACCCCGGAGCAGGCGGCATATCTGGAAAGCAGCGGGGAATAACGCCGCTTGTATTGCGGCGGAAGAGGCAAAAATGGATTACACGCTAATTGAGCAGATAAAACTTGTTACAAGTTTTGACTGGCTTGGAAAGTATGCAACAAATGAATATTCATTCAAACGACATTATCCAAGGCTCTGTCTCTTACGACAGAGCCTCCACTGTTAATTTTATGTCAAAAGTTCATTTAAATATCCAATAATACTCCCAGCCGCGATAGAAATCAATCTGTTCCGAGGGCGTTTCACTGAGGTTTATAAACGAGCCGTCGCTTGTCAGCGCGTTGTTTTCCAATATAACCGGATATGCCTGAGACAAATCGTTCACATAATCCATAAACGGATCAACGCCGCTAAACCCCAGCATACTCAGCAGGTTTGCCCCCAGAAAGTTCGAGGTTATAACCCATTCGCCGTCCGGATTAACAAGCTCCTCAAAGTTTTTCGTAATAGGGGTGGAAGCCCGCGCCGCACCGTTCTGCCATATTATAAACGGCGTTTTATACAGACGCGTTAGTTGTTCATACGAATCAACCGGCGTGGGGGTGGGGATCAGGGCGTTGTATACTTCGGTGATAAAACTGGGCAGATGATCTCCGTAATACACCAGAATAACCGGCTCCGGCCTTTCGTTTAAATAATCTGTCAGTACGCCCAATTCGCGGTCGCAGTCGATCATTCCCTCGACATAGTTTGAAACGGCGTTTTCCGCGTCCTCCGATAACGGCTTATCGAAATCAAAATTTTTTTCGGCGTTATATTTCCCCGGATAAGGGCCGTGATTCTGAATAGTGACGCAGAACTCAAAGAACGGGGTTTCGGGCGCTGTTTCAACATGCAGCTCGTATTCGTCTATAATACGCTGTATGGTTTGTTTCTCCGTGATATACATGCCCTTGGTATCCGCGGTATCGTATGTCTTTGAGTCAAGCAGCCCGCTGAACCCCATGCGCTTGTACACGTTCTGACGGTTATAAAACCAGCCGTACCCCGGATGCAGCGCGAGGTTCTCGTAGCCGGCGCCGGCTAAAATCGAGGGGAGGGCGCTGACCGGCTTGGTTATAAGATTATACGTGTACGGAGTCCCGCGCAGATGCCTTGTGTTCAGCCCTGTAAATATGTCAAATTCGGTATCCGCCGTACCGCCTCCGATGTTAGGCACAATCAGATGGCCGGAAATAGACTCGTCGCGTATACGTTTGTAATTTTCCATAGGATCTGTATAGCTGTCAAAATTCAAACTTGGATTGAGCAGAATATCGGAAAACGCCTCGCTTAGGATCAAGATAATGTTCGGCTTAACGACGCCGCTTAAATCCGCCGGGGTAAACACGCTTATACGCGAGGCAATGGCCGCTTTATCCTTATCATAGGACGGCGGGGCGTCTATACGGCTGGTGTTCATGGTGTAGAGGAAACTGTATATAAAGCCTTTGGATTCAAAATTATCGGTCAGGTTATATCTGTTGCCGGACATTGGTAAAGATTCGTACAATGCGGTATCCGACAGGGTGGTGTTAGTGTACCAGACGCATACGGCAATGGCGGCGGCGGCGGCAATCAGATGAACGACCGGGTGCAGTACATATTTGTTTCTGATGAAGAAAACGCAGCACGCAATAACAGCCAAAAAAGCAAGGACGCCGATAACCGCGAATATAAGCAGTCTACGATCAATACTTTTGGCTATACCTAAAAATTCGCCGCCCAGAAGGATGTCCAGCGGCTTAAAGGGATCCTGACGCATGTTAATCATATTCCGATTTACAAAGGAGAGCAGAATGGCCGCGCCGGAGGTCAAACCACAGGCGACCGCGACATTGTTAAAGGCAGCGTAAAGCAGCAGTGTTACCAACAGGATGGGGATCCAGTTCAGACAGAAGATCGCGTACTCTGACTCAACGATTATTTTCCAGATGTCCTCAATCGAGGCGGGCTGCAGCCTGAAACAGATATAGGTTAAGGCTAGGGAGGACAGAAGTATCAAAAGCAGGCTTACCGGCAAATTGACGCGTATGTACCGGGCTTTGGATCTGTCGTTTAGTTTGTGCTTGGCTTTTTTGCGGCTCAACGGACGCGGTATTTTATGCTGCACGCTAGTCATCTCTTTTCAGCTTGTACTACCATTGGTTGATATTATATGCTTTTGTGTAAGTTTTGCAAGCTTTTTATCATAGCTGGAATAGAGAAACGCCGCGAGATGTATTGGCATAGAACGGCGGCGATCTCTATTACAAGAAAAAAACGCCTAGGACAAACGGCCGCTCTGTCAGCCAAATGTACGAGGCGTTATTGAACCGCCGTATTTCAAATAACATATGCGGCGTAATAAACTTGGTCATTCCATTTCAGACAGCTTGTTCAGACGCGTAATAAATTCCGCGTCGCCTGAAAACCGGGCGTTCAGAAATATTTTCAACAGATCAAACGCCGTGAGATTTCCGATAACTTGCGCGCCCAAAGCGCATACCTGTACGTCGTCGTGTTCGACGCACTGTCTGGCCGTATATGCGTCGTGTATGACGCTGGCGCGGATACCCTTTGTTTTATTGCAGGCGATAGCCGCGCCCACCCCGGTACCGCACACCATAACGCCGCGTTCCGCCTGCCCGTTCAATATAGCGGCGCAGATCTTTTTCGCCACATCGGGAAAGTCCACAGGTTCCAGTGAATAACATCCCACATCCTGTACTGTATGCCCGTCTTGCCTAAGCTTTTCAAATAACTCCTGTTTTAACGCAAACCCGGCGTGATCGCCGCCGATAATTATATTCACTCACTCACCCCGCGGTTACATATATGATCCGCCGGAAACCACTAGGCATTCTCCGGTTATAAAACTGGAATCATCGCTGGAAAGAAACGCGACAGCCGCCGCCAGCTCTTCCGGCTTTCCCAGCCTGCCCATCGGGATGGCGGCGATAAAACGTTCCATCACCTTATCCGGCACGGCTCTCAGCATTTCCGTATCAATATAACTTGGCGCTACGCAGTTAACCGTTATATTATTTCGGGCGGCTTCCTTGGCCAGGCACTTTGTGAACCCTATTACGCCCGCCTTGGCAGCGCCGTAGTTTGTCTGGCCCATGTTACCGAACGCGGATACGGACGCCAGATTTACGATTTTGCCGTATTTATTCTCACGCATCGCGGGGACGACCGCCTTGCAGCAATTCCTCACGCCGTTCAGGTTGACGTTGATAACGGCGTCCCATTCGTCGTCTATCATTTTGTGGAACATGCCGTCTCGTGTTATGCCCGCGTTATTAATCAAGATATCAACGCGTTTCATCGCGCCGTAAATTTGGGCGAATACATCCGAAACAGCTTGGCGATCGGATACATCGCAAGCAAAGGCGTATACATTGGGATCTATTTTTGCAGCCGCCGCCTTGCACGACTCCAGGTTTACATCAATCAACGCGCACACCGCGCCCTCGTCAAACAGCCTTTTTGCCGCCGCAAACCCTATGCCTTGGGCAGCGCCGGTTATTACGGCTGTTTTGTTCTCCAAACGTTTCACGCGTTCACCTCATATCAATTTTTTGACGGCTTCCATCAGAGCGTGCTCGTCTCCCACGTTGCCGGGAAAGACAACGTATGTCAGGCCGGGAAAACGAGTTTCCGAACCCGCCCGCCATACGGGCACGCCGGGCAGAATCTGCCCCAGTACCAGCGCTTTTTTAATGCCCAAGCCCTTTATGGCTGTGTCGCTGGAAGTAATGCCGCCCTTAGCGATAACGAACCTTGGGGAGTGAGTCAGCTTGCGGACGATACCGCAGAGCTTGTCGGATATCTTGGCGGCCAGATCGAGTTCCGCCGCCTTATCCCCGGTTCCCAGATCGAACCGCTCGCGGCGAGTCATAATAACCGCAGTCTCTCCGGAGGCTAGGCGGGCGTCCGCCTGTTTCGCGACCCTGTCGGCTTCAGCCTCAAAAGCCGCTTCATCCAGCGCCAGGTGTTGGTTCAATTCAAGGAAAGTCAAACCGGGAACGCCGCGCAGCGTTTCCAGTTGATCCGTTGTTTTCTTTACATGAGAACCCGCGATAATAAGCCCTCCGCGGCGGCTCTTCACGTTCATTTTCAGTTCTTCCGAGGTAAGCGGCTCTTTATCAGTCACGCCGCCCAAGACTTTAACGAACGCCGCCGCGCTTCGGATTATAAAGCGCTTGCCCATAGACCAGGCTCTCCAGAACGCCGTCGTAAATACCTTTACGTCGTCGTATGTGAGACTGTTGACAATAACCTTTCCGTTTGAAACACCCATGAGCTTGGCTGTTATGCCGTCATAATCCTGCCGCCTGAGCTCGTCAAGAGTTACTGTGGTTACATCCTTCGCTTTATAAGCGCCTGATGTTTTTTCTTCTATCCATTTCGTCAAATCAGACTCTGTATATCCGAATGTCTTATCCTTCGCGAATTCCGTTTCACCGGCGGGAACCAGCACATCGCCGTATTTGACGTAATGAATGTTTTCAACGGTATAACGTCCGCCCTCCGGGAAAAACGGATAAATAATCTCGCCGTCTGTTTTATATCCGTTTTCCGCCAAGGCGCGGCGCAGAACATCGGTTTCTATGGGGTAATGGCCGCGCAGGGTGGAATCGCCTCGGCTGACCAACACAAAATTATCCGTTTGACTGGCTATGTTCCGCGCGATTTCCTCATGAACGCGGACTGTTTCGCTGACGCTGAAGGCCCGCGAATTGGTCAGGATAAAAAACAGTCTGTCCGCGTCGTCCAAGCCCTGCCTTACGCTGTCTCTATCCCAGTCGGTATATACAAAGATATCGTGAACAGTTTGAGTGCCCGTCGGATCGTCGTCCAGCGCGATTACCTTTACCGATCGCGTTGGTTCGGCGGCTTTGAGCGCGGCGTCCGCCTCCGCGGGAACAATCGGCGGGAAGCTTGCCGCCGTCCGCGTAAAGGTTTTCATCAGGATACCTCGAAGATGGCCGACATGCCCTGTCCGCCGCCGATACACAGCGATACCAGACCGTAGCGGACTCCATGGCGTTTCATCTCGTTGATTAATTTAATACTGATTATAGCTCCGGTAGCGCCCAAGGGATGACCCAGAGAAAGACCGCTGCCGTTTACATTGACAATATCCATACTCAGACCCAATTCTCTCACGCAGGCCATAGCCTGTGACGCGAAAGCCTCGTTCAGTTCAGCCAGCCCGATGTCGGAGATATTTAAGCCTGTTTTATCCAGCAGTTTGCGCGTGGCGTAGACCGGCCCCAGGCCCATGTAAGCGGGATCAAGCCCAGCGACCGCGTAATCTATAAATTTCGCCAGAGGTTTTCTGTCCGTTTTGTCCGTATCGGCCAACGCCACGGCGGCGGCTCCGTCATTAATTCCGGACGCCGTTCCGGCGGTTATTAAACCGTCGCCTTTGAACACGGGTCGCAGTTTCGCCAGTTTATCCAAGCTGGTCTGGCGCGGGTATTCGTCCGCGTCAAAAATAACGGTCTGTTTTTTATCTTTTATTTCTACGGGAACAATCTCTTCCTTGAACTTCCCATCGGCAGCGGCGGCTAAGGCGCGGTTTTGGCTCTCCAGCGCGTAAGCGTCCTGCTCCTCACGGGTTAAACCGTATCTCTCGGCTATGTTTTCCGCGGTAATTCCAACATGTGCACCGGTGAACGGTTCTATAAGCGCGTTAACCAAATCGTCTTTTAAGGCGGCGTCCCCCATCCGCAAGCCCCAGCGGGCGTTTGCCACGCTGAATGGGAAATTGCTCATACTTTCAGCGCCGCCGGCGATAACCGCGTCCGCGTGACCCAGAGCGATCAAATCCGCGCCGGAAGCGATAGCCTGCAGGCCGGAGGCGCACATGCGGTTTACCGTCTGCCCGGGGATTTGCTCGGGCAATCCTGCCTTCTGCCCGGCCAAACGGCCTAAGAATATGTTCAGGCCGTATTGGCCGACGCATCCCATAATAACATCGCCTATACGATCAGCCGGTATGCCGGAGCGCCTAACGGCTTCGGCGATAACAAGCGCGGCCAGATCAACCGCGCTGTGGTTTTTCAGCGAACCCCCGAAAGATCCGACGGGGGTTCGCGCCATACCATAGACTCCTATATTTTTATACATCAGAATTCCACCTTATCAGCGCCTTTTAGGGCAAACTCCTCACGCGCGTCGTCCGGCGAGGCTATCTCGAAATCAAGCGCTTCCAGAATACCGCGAATCTTGCTTACCTGTTCGGCGTTGCTCTTTGCCAGTTCCCCATTGGGTTTTATATACAGTCCGTCTTCCATGCCGACGCGCACATGGCCGCCGTTAATCGCCATCATCGCGGCCAGTCTGAACATGCGCCTGCCCGGCGCCACAGTGCAGTATATTATATCCGGACTCACCAGTTTTTTGGCCTGTTCGATAATAAACATCATCGCGTCATATCCTATGGGCATGCCGCCCATTATGCCGGGCACGAATTGCAGATACACGGGTTTTTGAACGATCCCCTGTTTGACAAAGTAACCTACGTTGGCTACCTGACCGAAGTCAAAACACTCAAACTCCGGGCGCGTGCCGCAGGCGTTCATGATTTTTATACAGTACTCGATATCGCGGAATGTATTCTTGAATATATTGTCCCATGTGCGTTCAATAAACGGCTGTTCCCAGTCATATTGGAACGGCTTGTATGTATCGGCTAAACGGGAAAAGGTGAAATTCATGGATCCGCCGTTTGCGGAGGCGATTTCGGGCTTAAAACGTTCTATCACCGCGAACCGTTCCTCTACGGTCATACCCTGCGCGCCGCCTGTGGTAATGCCGACGACCACATCGCACTGCTTTTTTATTCCGGACAGGATTTTCTCGAAATAATCATATTCCGCGGTAGGGCTGCCGTCCTCGCGCCGCGCGTGTATATGGACCACGGCGGCGCCCGCTTTACAGGCGTCTACGGCGTTCTGGATTATCTCGTCAGGCGTTTTCGGCAGATAGGGAGACATGGAGGGGGTATGCACGCCTCCTGTAATCGCCGCGCTTATTACTACTTTTTTTTGCTTTCGGGTTGACATTACATGTTACCTCCATTTAACAGCTCAAAATGTGTTACTGTTCCATATTTTTCGGCGCGTCGGCCTAAAGGCAGATTTTTCAGCTCAATTAAGGAGATTTCGGCCAAATATTGAATCTCGCAGCCTTCCTCCACATGTCCGCTGTGGCACACACCGCCGCCTTCTTCGGTCGCCGCCATATGCAGGTGAGGCTCGCCTTCCAGAACAATACCCTGCAGGGACACCAGTTCCATCGGCCTTTCAACGGTTTTATAAGCGTCGCGCGGTTCTTCGGTCACCGCCTCAATATAGTGGTATACGGCCTTGCGCAGAGATCCGATGCCGCCGGTGACTATGGCTGATTGTATGTTCAAACGCTTTGCTTCCTCGCGTATTGTTTCCAGCAGCCGATCACCGACAGTCATATGGATTAAGACCGCGCGGCCTGTGCTTTCTGATACAAACGCACTGCTCATGTTATTTTGATCCTCTCATTATTTATTAAGGTTTATTACATTGAAAGCGGCATACCTACGGCGTTTCCCGGTATCAGCTTCCCCTTGACAATATAGGCGCGGTTTGCGAGTTTATTATTATCCATGCGCGCCAGAAGCGCCTTTCCCGCGGTAAATCCTACCTCGCGAGGATCGACGTGGTGCATCATCGGTCGGACGAGCATCATTTCGTGATGGTCGATGCTGTTGTAATGCGCTACGGATATATCCTCCGGAGCGCGCAGATTATGCTCGGCCAACCCTTGAAGCACGCCTAGACCCAAGGTATTGTTGAGCGCCAGAATCGCGGTGGCGCGTTCTTCCATGCCGAGCAGCTTTTCAACGGCTCGATATCCGGTCTCTATGGTAAAATCATCGCCATATAGATATGGGTAATGTATGCCGGCGTCAATGCCGGCTTCACGCATCGCCCGGGCAAAGCCCGCTAAACGCAGTTTATTATTGCTTACGTCCTGTCCCTTCACAACGAATATTCTTTTATGCCCAATACGTATTAGGTGTTTTGTCAGCGCGTATACGCCATCCTCATTGTCACTGTCGACCAGATCGCCGATAAATCCGGTATTGTCATAACTCCTATGCAAAAGCACGACGGGGATCCGATTGCTGATATCGGAAATGAAGTCGGCGTTGCTCCCGGTTCCGTTTAATAATAGACCGTCAATGCCTCTGCCCATTAAGAGTTTAAGATATTCCAACTCCCGCTCGGCGCTGGAGTGAGTGCTGCAAACCACCAGGCTGTATTTGAGATCCCATATCAAATCCTCTACTGCCCCGGCGACGTTGATCATATATGGATTTGAAATATCGGCTGTCACAAAGCCGACAGTCATGGAAGAATTGGTTTTAAGACTGCGCGCCGCGGAGTTTTGGTAATATCCCAATTCCTTGACCACGGCGCGTACGGTTTTCTGTATCTCGGGACTTACATAATTTGACTCATTGAGAACCCTTGAGACTGTCGCTATAGATACTCCGGCTTTTTTCGCTACCTCACGCAGCGTTACATTTCTCTCAGACATTACCAGCCCGTCCCTTCCGGTATTTTATCGCATTATACCACAGGAAACAGACAGATCTGATACGAAAGTTTCCCTCAGCCTTTAATGCCGCCCGCGGCGATGCCTTCAATCAGGTATCTCTGGAAACCGATAAATAACGCGAACAATGGAACCAGAGACACGCAAGACATCGCGAACAACGCGCCCCATGTGCTTTGGCCGGTGGTGTCGACAAACATGCGCAAGGCGACGGAAACAGTAAATCTTATCGGATTGGAAATATAGATCATCTGCGAGAAGAAATCATTCCATGTCCATATGAATGTAAAAATTCCGATAGTCATTAAACCGGGAAGCGACAGAGGCAGCATGAAATATAAAAAGATCTGCCAAGTGGAACAACCGTCGATGCGCGGCGCCTCAAGCAGTTCATTGCTTATGCCGCGCATATACTGAGTTAAGAGGAAGATAAAGAAACCCTCCGTGGCGAAAAACTTTGGCACGGCCAGCGGCAGGAAGGTGTCAATCCAACCCATCCCATTAAAAACTATGTATTGCGGTATCAGGCGTACATGAAACGGAAGCATGAGCGTTACCATCATTACGGAAAACAGAAACTTATTTAATCTGAAATCTAATTTCGCGAAAGCGAAAGCGGCCATAGAGCAGGATGCGATATTACCCACTATGCAAACGGCGGCCAATAAAAACGAATTCCCGATGAATCTGAAGAAACTGTAACCGGATACCCCTTTGAATCCGCTGGCGTAGTTGCCAAGGGTAGGATTTTCGGGGAAAAAGTTTACGCCGGCGAATATCTCCTGGTTCGTTTTGAATGACGCCATAAGCATCCATAGCAGCGGATACAGCATAGTGAAACCGAACAGAATAATCAAAACGTGAAATATAATTGAGTTTACCCGCCTTTTAGTCATCGTAATACACCCACTTTTTACCTATACCAAACATAACGCCGGTTACCGCGGCTATTATGACCAATAACACCCATGCCATTGCCGAGGCGTATCCCATCTTAAACTGCTTAAAACCGTTGATATACAAATAAAGGGTATAGAAAAGCGTGGAATCCACAGGACTTCCGGTTCCGCCGCTGATAATGTATGACGGCGTAAAGGCCTGAAAGGCGTTTATAATGGTCATTATCAGATTAAAGAAAACCATCGGGGTAAGCAGCGGCAAAGTGATGGTAAAAAACAGCCTGACTTTACCGGCCCCGTCAATCGAACCCGCCTCGTATAAATCCTGTGGTATTTGCTGCAAGCCTCCCAAAAAAATGACCATCGAAGAACCGAACTGCCAAATAGACAGCAGTATAAGCGTATAAAGCGCCGTATCCGGAGAAGCGATCCAGTTCTTACCCTCAATGGACAAAAGTGAGAGCAGCCGGTTTATAATCCCCTCTTTGTTGAAGATCTGCCTCCATAGTAACGCTACCGCAACGCTGCCCCCAAAAAGCGACGGCAGATAATATACCGCCCTGTATATGCGCACACCTGCCCGCTGTTTTTTCAGAATAACGGCAAGGAACAGCGCGAATGACAATTGAAACGGGATACCTAGCAACACATATCTAAATGTAACGCTTATACTTTTCCAGACGCGCGGATCCTTATACATGGTCATATAGTTGCCCATGCCAATCCACAAGGGGCTGTTTGCCATGTCATAACGCGTAAATGAAAAGTACAGCGACATAATTATCGGAATAATTGTGAAGCTCAATAAGCCCACCAGCCATGGGAGTAAAAACAGATAAGCTTCCCACGGTTTATTGAAAACATGCCGCTTCATCGAAGACGCCTCCGTCCGACCCCGCCTGTCCTGTTAAGGGAAGCGGCTTCATAATAATTCATGAAGCGGCTTCCCGTTAATCAGCCTGAATTCACGGGTTAACTCACTTTATCAGGATTTATTATCCGCGACTATGGTTTTTGCTTGTTCAAAGAACTGCTGGGCGCCGTCTTCAACAGTAGTTTGCTCGAAAGAGATCGACTCGGCTATTGATTTAAACAACGCGTCAACCTCCGTCGCCCCGGCAGCCGGGAAAGTGGAAGGAGTGCCGATTTCCGACAGCTTTTCAACAAAATCGTATATCTGCAACTGGTACTCATCAAGGTTTGGCATATACGAGTCAGATAACGAGGTGTTTCCGGGTACGCCTTGATCCAACCCGAATAATTCCAAGCTGGCGGCGGAGTTAATCCAAAAGTTCATTAAACGGGCGGCCGCGGCTTTTTTCTCAGGCGCGGACGCGGATGATATAGCGAAATGCGCCCCTTCGGGGAACTCGCCGACCGCTTTGCCGGCCGCGCTTGGGTTCCTGATAATACTGAGTTTTTTATCGGGAAATGTCGTGGAATATAGCTTAAATTGATTGACCGGTACCAGAATGGCAAGAACCTTATCCCGGGAGAAGAGGCTGTCTTCCAAGGTAGCCGTGCTGTATTCGGTTGTCGTCGCCGCGTCGGGTACAATGCCTAGTTGACGGAATTCCGTGTACATTGTCCACCAATCGGTTACGTCTTCTAATGTGAAGCCTATTTCACCGTCAGCGGTATAAATCTCATGCCCGTTCTGACGCACAAAATATCTCCAGGAATTCAGGTTGTTTGATAAATCAGCCATAAACCACGAGCTGTCCATGCCGGCGGCGTCAAGTTTCGCGCGGGTGTCCGTGCCGATCGTTTTCATATCGTCCCAGTTCCAGTCGAAACCGGGTTTGGTTACGCCGAGTTGTTCAAATAATCCGTCGTTTACAAATACAGACGAGAATGTAACGCCCATAGCCAGCATATATAACGTGCCATTTACCGAACCGGTGTTGATAACGCCTTCCGGCCAGCCTTCCATATTAAGCGCGCCGCTGTCGATGTACTGCTGAAGCGGCTCGATTTTGCCTCTTCCGATATAGTCGGCGGCGTATTGCGGGTGCATGCCCATAAAATCGGGAGCGTTGTTGCTGGATGTCTGAACGGCCAGTTTATCCCAATAATCAGTCCAACTGACAGGCTCGCATATTACTTTCACATCGGGATTATCCGCCTCAAATCGACCCGTAATCTGTTGATACAGATCGTTGCGCCCCGTGTCGCCCCACCACGCGGCGCGAATTTCTACGTTTTCTACCGGCTGAGCGGATTCGCTTTCCGCGACTGCTGACGCGCTCTGCTCCGCGGGTTGAAGCGCCGCGGACTCGGACTGCGCCGCCGCGGACTGACTGCTGTTAGTCTGAGCCGGACTGTTTCCGGCGCATCCGACGGCCAGAGATAAACAAATTATCAGCGCCGGAATTGAGGATAACATTCTTTTCATTAACAAATCCTCCTCGTTAAAATGTTGGGCTTTCAGTCTATCTCCACAGTTGAGTCTGTTTCCATGCCCATTTCTATGTACATGCTCCTACGCGCCTTTTTGTCATTAGACGCTTCCTGCCACGCGTATTTCGCCACGTCATCCGCCGCTTTCCGCGGAACAGCTATTACGCCGTCGCCGTCGGCGACAATAACATCACCGGGATAGATTGCCACGCCTCCGACCGCGATGGGTATGTCTTTCTCATAAAAACGGATTCTTCCCTGATCCATGGGCTGGGAAACATGCTTAGACCAGATCGGTATCTGTTCAAGGATTACCTCGTCGGTGTCACGGATACCTCCTCCGTTAGTAAGATATCCAACCGCGCCTTTCTTTTTGCCGTCCAGAGTATTGTTAGACCCCAGCAAACCCACGTCCAGACCGCAGATATCCAAGCAGATAAAATCGCCGGGCTGAATCTCTCTGCCCCAAGGATCCGTACATACATTGCCGTAATACCAATGCGCCCATTTGGTATACTCGTCTCCGGTTACCGTCGGCGCGGGGCCTTCGAATGGCAGGTAACGAGCCGTCCGCGCGATGCCGATCGCGCTGGCGCGGTATAGCGGGCGGATTGAGTGATGAACCGTGCCGTAGTGCATATATCCTACCCAATCCATGCCGTCGCGTACGTCTGTAACCCGTAAACCCTTAAACTTGTTTATAATCGCCAAGTTTTCTTCAACAGAAAACATACTGTTCCTCCAATTTGTAAAATAATATACTGCATATGACCTAGCCGTCAGCACCGTGAAACAACGCCGCGCAAAAATTCCAGTGTTCGTGAAGCGCGCGTCAAATCCGCGGGAACGTCAATCTCGACGCTTAACGCGCCGTTATACCCGGTGCCCAGCAAGCTTTTCAAGCGCTGTCCGTGAATCGGAAATTTTTCGCTTTTCAGAAAAGAGCGCAGGGCAGGCGAGCCGTCATCGTCAGATATATGGACATGTCTTATAAGCGGCAAATAAACAGATAAATCCAGATTCGACTCACCGCTGAGTTCCATATTGTAAAAATCCGGAACCATGGCTAAAAACGGATGATTCAGGCTGTTTATTATCTCCGCCGCCTCGGAGAGCGTGTTGATATAATTGCAGTAACATGGCGCTAAGGCTTCGAGGCAGACATATATGCCCGCCGCGCCGAATATATCCGCGGTTATGGTTAAGAACCCGCGGATTTGTTCCGCCGCTTCTTTTTTAGGGTATCCCGGCGGCAGCCGCCTGGATAAAGGCGAACCGACGCCTATATGCCGGATATCCAGTTCACGCGCGTACGCAAGACATTTACGCGTGTAAGCGTCAGCTTCTTTTGGATTGTACAGCGGCCCCGCCATCTGAATCGCGGGGGGACAATACGCGTTAAATCCAAGGCATTGAAAATCACGCTTAAGAAATGAGTGGATTACCTCATTAGCGCGTCTGTTTTCAAGTCCGCATAAATAACGAGCGCTTAATTCTATGTAGTCATAACCCGCATTCATTAATATGTCTAAATCCGCGATAGAAGCAGCGCTTCCAATGAGCAATAATAGCCCCCTTCCAAGTAAACGTTTACACTTTGTAAAAAAATAATCGCCGAGGTACTTCTGAAAACGTTTCCTCAAGCATACCCATAGTAGCATAATTGATTTATCACATCAATAGTAATATGCACTAAATTTTATTCATATAATTTGTTATATTTATCAAGAAATAAGTTGAAAAGAATTTTTCTGATGATTTAAGAGCGGCTTGATTATATAAAACGAGACGCAAAGGGTACAGCGATAAATGGATCTTAGCGTCTGCTATAGGCGTAAAAATTACATCGGCAAATTTATGTTGTATAAGACTATTAAATATCTGCTCGTTTTAAATATATTTAATAGTTTTTCATGTTAACGTTTGCTGAGGATTCTACTATCAGGCAATACCATTACTCTGGTTTCCAAATATTTTCTATACTTCACGTATTGACAAAATATCTTAAATTTCTTATAATAATACTATAAACGATAAAAAATTCAATTTATTGAATATATTGTCGTTTTAATACATAAATAAGCTAGCTTTGTTAATCCCGCCCCTGTACTAAGAGGAGGGGCTGTCGATACAAGCGGCGTATAATCTGCGAGGAGGTCATAAAATGAAAAAGGAATTGGTTAATTCCAGTTTTACGGAACTGAATACGGAAGAGTCGACGCAAGTCAGGGGCGGCCTGTTGGGTCTGCCGACTATAGGCGGTTCTATATTCAACACTATACTCGGCATTGTGGGCATAGGTTTTCAAGCTGTGACGGGTTTAGTTAACACATCAAACGCTAAGGTTGTGAATACAAAAGCACATGGCGTCTTAGATGTGATAAGCGCCATCGGCACTCCTATATTTAATTTATTCGGTCTATAATAACGATGAGCTGAGTTAAAAGACGCCGTACGGTTTACGTACGGCGTCTTTTGTGTATGAAGTGAGATGAAGCTATTGGGCTGAAGGACTCGATATTTTATTTATCCAAATTAGTAGCGCCTCCCGTCTTTAATCATATATTGTACTAATTCGATTTGAACAAGGAGGTTCTAGAATGAATACGGAATATGAATGGGCGGTTGCGCTTGCGGCCGGCGTGGGTATGCTGGCGGCAGGCGCCGCTGGTTATTTTATCGGGCGGAAATGCGCGGGCGAAACAACCTCGGACTCCGCGATCCTGCCTCAGACATTCGGAGCGCCGGTTATTACCGACAAACTGCTGACGCCCGGCGCGTCTCACGGGCGCACGGGTCAAAAGCTGAACGCCAAGGGCGTTGTGATCCACTATGTGGCAAACCCCGGCTCAAGCGCGCTGGCGAACAGAAATTACTTTGAAAACGGTTCGGACGGCAACGGCACATCCTGCCATTATATTGTGGGTCTGCAAGGCGAGATACTTCGTTTGATACCTGAAAATGAACGCGCTATGCACGCGGGCAGGGCCTATGGAGCGGCTTGGACGGAACAGGCGAAAACAAACAACTCGACCTATTTGGGGATTGAGGTGTGTCATCCGGATAAGACGGGGAAATTCAGCGCGGTAACGTACAAAGCACTGATTGAGCTTACCGCCGATATATGCGAACGGCATGGGTTCAACGCGTTCAACAATGTTAAGAGGCATTATGACGTAACAGGAAAACTATGTCCGCTCTATTACGTGAATAATCCTTCAGCCTGGGAACAGATGAAGACGGATATTCACAACGCGATGAGCGCGGGAGTACAGGTTCCCCCGAAGGAAACGGGGCCTTCCGACTGGGCGGAAAAATCGTGGGAATGGGCTATCGAGAACGGCGTTACAGACGGCACAAGGCCGCGCGATAAAGCGACCAGAGAAGAGTGCGCCTCAATGATCTATAGGGCGATGGGCGCTGATAAAGGTTAAGCGAAGGGCAGGGGAACCGAGCGTTTCCTTGCCTTATTTTATTTGCTGGAAATTCGACTGGAATAAACATAAGTTCGTCCATGTTCTTTGCTCAACTCTAAAAACAAAGTCATAGACTGCATTGATGAGTACATCCAATCGAATTTAGGTTCTGAACCGTCCGCAAATAAAAGCGTGGGATAACCCACGCTTTTATTTTTACGGCGTTTAATCCCTGTTCCTCCTAGCGGAACGCGCCGGCGGATATTTGGAACCGTCAGCTTGCTAAGCGTTTTTATTGATTTATACTTAATACAGCACCATTAGATTGAATGAACGAGGGAGGTTTTTTGATGAAATGCACAATCGGCTCAAGCGTTCTGTCTTGCGCCAAATCGGCTGGGAAGGCCGCCGCGCGGAAGGCGGAGGACGGCGTTGAAAGCGCGAAATTGGCGCTTGTGTATTCAAGCGTAGCGTACGACATGGACTTGCTTCTGGCGGGTGTAAAGGAAGCGCTTCCCGGGGTTCCCGTTATTGGGAATACGTCGTTTACCGGCGTAATAACCCCGGAGGGATACATAACCGGCGACGAGGGATTCGTGGGCGTAATGCTGTTAAGCGGTGAGGATTTCTATGTGGGCGTTAAAGGCCTGCCTAAGGAAGGCAGCGCCAGAGACACGGGTAAAATGGCCGCGCTGGCCGCCGCCGAGGCAAACGGATCGCCGGATTACTTTTATATGGCCGCGCCTCCCGGCGAAGAGGAATTCTTTTTAAAGGGTATATCGGATGTTATCGGACGCAAGCCGCTTTTCGGCGGCAGCGCGGCGGATAACACTATTTCGGGCGAGTGGAAGGTCTATACGGACGAGGGAGCTTTCGCGGACGGCGTGGCCGTCGCGTTTTTCTACGGCGGCGAACCCGCGGTGAATCTCTTTACCGGCGCTTACCGGGAAACGGACGATGTTGGAATTATCACCAAAGTGCGCGACAACCGCGTGCTGGAGGAGATAGACGGCGTACCGGCGGTTAAAAAGTACGCGGAGTGGCGCGGCGTTGATCCCGACACTATTATGGGAGGCAACCTGCTTGTCGCCACGATTACCTCTCCGCTCGGCATTAAGGACAGACTTGGCGATCTAACGGCCATCCGCCATCCCATGAACGGCAATGACGACTACTCGATGAATATCGGCGCTAATCTCGCTGAAAAGACCGCGGTTATCCGAATGGAATCCACTGTGGACGAGTTGATCGCTTCAGCGTCCGAAACGCTGAAGGCGTTGAAAGAAAAAATGACCGCCGAGCCCGCCGGTTTCCTGCTGGTACACTGCGGAGGCCGCAGGGCGGGTATCGGCGACAGGCTGAACGAGGTCGCGGAAGCGGTTAAGGCGGAAGCGGGCGATGTCCCGTTTATGATGCAATTTACGTTCGGCGAGTATGGGTACGAGGACGACGGGAATAATTCCACCGGCGGTTTGATGCTTTCGTATACGGGCTTCACTAAATAAAAAAGGACGGCTGATCAACTATGAAAATGATTATAAACGGGCTTGCGGCGGAGGCGTCCGATGGCGGGACCATAGATGTAATAAATCCGGCAAACGGCAAACTGATCGACACCGTGCCGGCGGCCACGGAAGAGGATATTAACAAAGCAGTCGAATACGCGAAGGCGGGGCAGAAGGTATGGGCCGCCTATCCGGTTTATAAGCGCGGCGAGATCATTGAAGCGTTCATCGGTCTGGTCGAGGAGAACAAAGAGCGTTTGGCGCAAACCCTTTCGCAGGAAACAGGGAAACCCATTACTGAGGCGAGGGGAGAGATCGCTAATATCCCCATCTCATTCAAGGCGTTCGTGGAGAAAGCCAAGCATTTATACGGCGAGGTCATTCCGAACGGGATTGAAAAGAATCAGGAGAATCATATGCTGATTACCCGGCGCGAACCTGTGGGCGTCGTGGCGTGCGTTATTCCGTTCAATTTTCCCTGCGACCTGTTTGATCAAAAGGTCGCCCCGGCTTTAATGGCGGGAAACGCCGCAATTGTAAAGCCTTCCACTGACAATCCGTTAACGCTGTGTATCTTGACGGAACTTCTGGTCAAAGCCGGCGTGCCCGACGGCGCGGTACAGATCGTGACCGGGCGCGGCGCTACGGTGGGCGGTTGGCTGTGCGGTCATCCCGGCGTTCACGCCATAACCTTTACCGGATCCACCTCGGTGGGTATTGAGACCGCGAAGAACGCGGCTGGCCATCTGGCGCATATTTCTCTGGAACTGGGCGGCAACGACGCGTTTATTGTCTGCGCGGACGCGGACGTGGATTTGGCGGTGGAGGAATTGATCTGGGGCCGCATGTACAATACCGGCCAGGTCTGCTGCGCCTCAAAGCGTTTCATCGTACATAACAGCCTGAAAGAAGTGTTTACCGAAAAAGCCGTCGCTCGTATAAAAAAGATAAAATTGGGCGATCCCTCGGACGACGATACGCAATTGGGCTGCTTGATCAGCGAGAAAGCCGCCATTGAGGTCGAGCGGCAGGTGAACCAGACTGTGGAGCAGGGCGGCAAAATAGTATTGGGCGGCAAGCGTAACGGCGCGTTCTATGAACCCACGGTTATCGCGGATGTGCCGAAAACCGCCGATGTCGCGATTGATATGGAGATCTTCGGGCCGGTCGTTCCGATTATAGGCTTCGATACAGTCGAAGAAGCGATAGAGATTGCGAATCAGTCCATTTTCGGGCTGTGCGGATGTATATTCACCGCCGACATGAAGACTGCTTTTAAAGCGGCGGCTGAGTTGGAATGCGGCGGCGTGGTTATAAACGGCGCCAGTTTCTTCCGCAGCTTTGAAATGCCGTTCGGCGGGTATAAATACTCGGGTATTGGCACGGAAGGCGTTATGTCTACGTTTGACGAAGTTACTAAGTTGAAAACTATAGTGCTTAAAAATATATTCGCTTAATAATAAAAGGCAGGGAACCCAAACGGTTCCCCGCCTTATTTTACTGATTGATCTCTATCGACCAGTTATTAACGTACTGTTCGCCCGCGGGCAGATGGATCAGGTTATCCTGTCTGCTTATATCCTCTACAATCCCGTCGCGGGACGGCAGGGAGGACCATGGTTCCACGCACACATACGGCGCTTCCTTTTTCACGGTGTGCCAAAACCCCACATAGGGCATGTCGGGGTAACGCACGGTCACACTCTTGGTTCCCTTGGCGCTTTTTAGGGTTACGGTTCCGCTCGTTCCCCTCAGGACAATTGCGTCGTGATCGAATAGATTATGCCTAAGCGGAATGATCCGCCCGTCCGTCAGGGGATATTCTTCGGTTTTTTCCTCGTCCACAAAGCATCTTTCCGAGAATCCTGCGCGCAGGGGCTTGCACGGCCGGTCAAATTCCAGAACATAGTCCGTAAACGTCAATCCGTCTTCCATAGGCGCGAGAAACCCCGGATGCCCGCCTATGCCGAAGTGCATAGGGCAGCCGCCCGTGTTGCGGACATCGAACCGGATATGAATCGTATTCCCGGATAAAGCGTATCCTACGCGCAATTCAAAGTTGAAGGGATATATGGCGCGGGTTTCCTCGTTGTCTGTCAGCAGGAAACATATTTCCGTATCGTTCCGCGATTCCACATTTAAAACTGATTCAGGCAGAAACCCGTGGATCGTCATGGGGTATTCTTTGCCCTCGAAGCTGTATTTCCCCGCGGTTAAACGGGCTATATAAGGAAATAGATTGATCGCCCTGCGGTTCCAAAAAGCCGGATCGCCGTACCATAGATATTCGCGGCCGTCTTTTCCCTTAATGGACTGCATCTCCGCGCCCAGCGGCGAAACGCGGACGCTGAGGTTTTCATTCTTTACAGTAAATAATTCCATACCCGCTCCTTTCTATCCATTCTCTTGAAAGCACAGCCGCCTAGAGATCTCCTTCCCCGCGCGAACCACAGCGTCCGCGACGCTTTCTGTCCTCTCGTCGGAAAGCAGCGATTCCGGGCCGCTGGCGCTGACCGCGGCTATCATTTCCCCGCGGTAGTCATATACCGGCGCGCCGATACACCGGCTCCTCGGAATATACTCCGAGTTATCCATCGCCCATCCCCGCGTTCTTACCCGGCGCAGGCAGGTTTTTAATTCAGCGGGATCCGTTATCGTATTTTGCGTAAACCGGCGCAAGCGGTTATTTTGCAAAAGATACCCCAGTTCATTCCCGGATAGGCACGACAGCAGGCACTTCCCCAAGGAAGAACAGTAGGCGGGCACCCGCAAGCCAATCTGCGTATATATTCGCAGATTGCGTTCGATGTCGAGCTTCTCCACATAAACGACCTCAAAGCCGTCCAGTATGCCCAAATAGACCGCCAGCCCCAGTTCGGCCCGCAGATCCGTCAGCACGGGGCGCGCTTCCGTCCGCAGTTCCAGGCTGTTGATGTGATTGCTTACAATCCCGACCAGCTTAACCCCTATACGATATGTACCGGAACCGGTTTTCTCAACATATCCCAGATTCAGCATGGAGGAGAGCAGCCGGTGAACCGTGCTTTTAGGCAGGCTCAGGAACGAGGCGATCTCCGAGGGCCCTTTAGCCTCGCGCGCGCCCGACAAATATTCCAGCACCGCGAACACGCGCTCGATTAACTGTAAGGACTGTTCCATGTCAGCCAGCTTTCATTTTTGAAAAAGTAACCTCGGTATAGTCCGTGCCCGCTAACCCGGGGCCAATGGGCGGCGTCCAATCCAAATTAAGCTTCAGTTTATTCTCCTCAAACTCAAAATCCGCCCGTCTGCCCGATGCCGCGTTCAGGTTGCGGATTAAGACCTCTAATTTTTTATCCGAACGCCAGCACGAGTTAACGGCAAAGGGAACACCGTTGACATCCGTTACCGCGTAGTCGCCTTGAAGCCCCAGATCTAAGGCGTAAACGCCGCTGTTTTGCCGGCATTCCAAATATCCCTTGCCGTCCTTAAAAATAAATGAGATGGACTTGAGGAAATCGTCCAAAGGCACAGGATATCTTGTCGCCACACAGCCCGCTCCGCCAATAATGGTCGTAAAACTGTGGTATTGCTTATCCGGAATAAAAACGCTTCCGTTTAATGCGTCCCGCGCCTCTGTCAGTTGAAAACCCGGCATAACCGGAAGCGATAAGTGTTTCAGCCGGTAAGACAGCTCTTGCTCCGCTTCTTCCTCTCCGGTTACGGGAAAATCGTTAAAGCCGGGCAGCAGATGCGTCCAGACGGCGTCCAGGCAATCCTGCATAATCAGCTCGGCGGACGTTATGACCAGCGTCGCGTCATACGCTGGAAACACAATGCCATACTGCCCGTAAGCACCGTCGCCGCGATAAACGCCCTCCGGCTTGCAGCGCCAGAACTGATAGCCGTACCCTACGCCCCAATCAGTCGTACCGTCGCCGTTTTCAACCTGTTTGGCCGTGGCGCGATCAAACCAGTCGGCGTTTAAAAGCTGTTTTTCGCCGAGTTTGCCTTTGTTGGCGACAAATTCTATAAACCTTGCCATGTCTTCCGTCCGTATGCTGTATCCGAAGCCGCCGGCTTCTATGCCGCCGGGCAGGGTAAAACAGCCGATATCGTCAGACATGCCGAGCGGTTCAAACAGCCTGGGTTTTAAAAATTCTGTCAGGTTTTTGCCGATCTTGCGTTTGAGGATATCGCAGAGCATATTCGTTCCGGCGGTGTTGTAAGAGAAGTGTGTTCCCGGCTCATACACAAACGGCCGCGCCATGAAATCCGCGGCCATATTATCGGTCGGAGACAAGACGTCCGTCTTTACCTCATGCCCGCAGGTCATGGTCAGGAGATGTTTGATTTCAGCTTTCCTCAGATTCTCGCCGGGGTTTTCCGGCAGCGCGTCCGCGAATATATCCGCGAGTTTTTCGTCCAGCGACAGAAGCCCTTCCTGCTCGGCAAAGCCGATGGCGGTTGATGTAAAACTCTTGCTGAATGAGAACATTATATGCTTGTATTCCGGGGCGAACGGCTTCCACCAGCCTTCGGCGCACACCTTGCCGCGCCGCGTAAGCATGAAACTGTGCGTTTCCACCCCGGCGCGGCGCAACGCGTCCAGCATGCCTAAAACAGCCCGCGGCGATACCCCGGCGGAAGCGGGCGTAACTCTTTCCATAAGCGCCTCCATTGACAAATTTTCGATAATAACGTTATCATTTGACCGCCGGGATGTCAACGATTATACGAGAGACCTGCCTTTACCAAATAGATCGGCGTATCCGTTAACCTCGAACCGCGCCGCTTGGGAGAGCGACGGCTTGACATCGCGCAAATAATATCAGAATATTTCGCCCTTTTCCGGCCGGAGTAACTGAATCCGTTTAAAAAATCGGTCAAACTCTTTCATGTACGGTCTTGCCTCATAGACCTTATATATCAACGGATTGTCAATGAGGGCGTCCGCCTTTTGTTCCAACGCTAACGCCAGCTTATCAGCGGCGCGAGAACTAAACTCGCCTAAATAAGCCTACGCTTCCAGCATATCAAGGCCGGCGGCCGGAAGAAATTTCAGCCTATGCATGACTTCTTGCCTCGCGTCGTCTCGCCAGCCGTTCCTTCATCTCATCGCGCGATGTCCATTCAGTGTTAGCGTCGGCGGCCTCCAGCAAGGATTTATCCAATTCGTCATTGATATACGCCTGATGAACGGATTCGCGGTAAGCCCGTTCCGTCCGGAGATCATAAGGAATACGCTCCTCGCGCACAACCGTCCGCAGAAACGAATCTATAGCGGTGGTCATGTCCAGACCAATTTCGCTAAATATTCGCTGCGCGTTTTGTTTTACGTCTTCGTCAATGTTGACAGAGATTCTACTGATTGCCATTACAACCATCTCCTTTTATGTGTATAGTATACTACCGATATACACATAACGTCAACAATGGCGTAGATGCCACAATAAAGCATTTTATGACCGGCACTACATACGCGCCCAACGAGTTTTTCGTGACTATAGAGCAAATCGGCAACTTTCGCGGCGACTTGTGGTGGGCGGGTTGCAAAGCCGCGCCGCGGTTGCTGAACGTTCAGCGGACACTCCGCGTCAACCTGCGTCAAGCGGGATTCGCCCTCGAAAAGCGCCGATACAGCCAGCATATCACGCTTGGCCGCCAGGTTGCCACGGACGCGACGCCTTGGCGGATAGAACCGTTCGGTGAAGAGGTCGATCGCGGCTGTCTCTTGACCTTTGGTCCGCGCTTACAAAGAATATCAGAATATTTCAACAAAAAACTTGCGTTCCAATAACTTTTATTGTATAATACCCAAGTTATGACGGTAAGCGGCGGGCGAGGCGACAGAGAATACTGTTTACAAAGGATTGGGAAGAGTTTTACGCTGTATGATACGCCCGGTCAAGTTGTACGGTAAGCACGCCGCAATGGCGCTGACGCCATATGCGGTATTTTTGCGCCCGCGTTAAAGTAAAAGGCAAAAGGAGGTTTTGACATTCATGCCTAACCAAAAAATCAGGATAACCCTGAAAGCGTATGACCATAAGCTTATCGATCGGTCTGTAACGCAAATCATTGAAACTGCCAAACGTACCGGCGCCAAGGTTTCCGGGCCTATTCCCCTGCCCACTAAGACAGAGGTGGTCACTATCTTGCGCGCTGTCCATAAGTACAAAGATTCGAGAGAGCAGTTTGAAATGCGTACCCATAAGCGGCTGATCGATATTATTATGCCCACTCAGCGGACGGCTGACGCGCTTTCAAGGCTGGATCTGCCCGACGGCGTGGATATAATGCTCAAGATTATTTAACTCCCGCGTATTTTATAACGCGATAGTATGACTGCCGGGCGTTAATAGAGCCGGCAATCCGCTGTATTAAAAGGAGGATTTATGAAAAAGGCGATTGTTGCCAAAAAATTAGGAATGACACAAATCTTCAGCGACAAGGGCGAGCTGATTCCGGTTACAGTGCTGGAAGCCGAGCCGAATGTCGTGGTTCAGAAGAAGACGGTTGAAAACGACGGGTATAATGCCGTTCAGGTGGGTTTCGGTGAGGTTAGGCCCAAATCGGTGAACAAACCCATGAAGGGCCATTTTAGCAAAGCCAATATTACGCCGCGCAAGATACTGAAGGAGTTCCGGCTGGACGACGCCGCCAACTATAACGTGGGCGACGAGATCAAGGCCGATATATTCTCCCCCGGCGATCGCGTGGACGTCAGCGGCGTTTCCAAAGGCAAGGGCTTCCAAGGGGCGATCAAGCGCTACGGCCAGCACCGCGGCCCCATGACTCACGGTTCCAAATATCATAGAGGGCTGGGTTCCATG